>CAZCXZ010000060.1:0-5376 GCA_964502705.1 Uncultured Candidatus Berkiella sp.
GGCAACCTAGTTGAAAAGTAAGTTGGTTGAATTTTTCACCAAGCACTTACAACCATTACATTTTATCAGTTTTTCCCATGTCGAACTAGTTGATGCGAAATGGTAAAATAATCGGACAAATGTTGTATCAAAAGTATATAATTCATCCCATGTTAGCCAAATCAATACCATTAAATCAGGTTCAACAAGTTGTTGTGACCGAGAACAACGCCGGTCAGAGGGTGGATAATTTCCTATTTGCCCTGTTACGGGGTGTCCCTAAAAGCAAGCTTTACCGGATTATCCGTAAGGGTGAGCTGCGCGTGAACAAGAAAAGGGTCGATGTTAGCTATCGCCTAGGGGAGGGAGATACGGTTCGTATCCCGCCTATGCGTTATGACGAGAAGCAAGAGCCCGTGAAATGCGCTAGTCAGCGAACTTTAAAAAATATCGAAGAATCAGTTCTTTACGAAGACGATCACCTGCTTATTGTTAATAAGCCTTCTGGCATCGCTGTGCATGGTGGTAGTGGTGTTTCGTGGGGGCTTATTGAGGCACTTCGCCAACTAAGACCTTATGCGCCCTTCTTAGAACTCGTGCACCGTCTTGATCGCGATACTTCAGGTTGTGTGATGATCGCCAAAAAGAGATCAATGCTGGTTCACTTACATGATTGTTTAAAAAAGGGGACTATCCAAAAGCAATATTTTGCCTTGGTTGTTAACCAATGGCGTGGTGGGAAGTTGGTCGATGCCCCCCTTCATAAATATGTGCTACCCTCAGGTGAGCGGATGGTAAAAGTTGATTCAAGTGGGAAGATTGCACAAACCGCAGTGAAGATTCTAGAATCGTATCCTCAGGCGACGTTATTGCAAGTTTCTCCCTTAACGGGTCGTACGCATCAAATTCGGGTTCATTGTACCTTTATGGGGCATCCCATTTATGGTGATCCAAAGTACGGAGATGCACAAAAGAACCTTCAGGCCAAAGGCATGGGTTTTGAGCGCTTATTTCTTCATGCACATCAGTTGGTAATTGATATGCCGAATAAAGCAGAGCGTCTCACGGTAACGTGCCCAATGCCAGCAGAGTGTCAGCAGTTTTTGGATAAATTAAAATTAATATAACATGAGGAAATCCTATGCAGGATCAGGTTGAAACGTCTTCCCGTTGGGAAAAAGAAGTTTTAGAAAAAACCTTAATGGCCAATGTCGTCGAACACCGCCGAAGCCGCCGCTGGGGGATTTTCTTCAAGCTTATTATTCTCGGTTATGTTGTTTTCCTATCGTTTGCTTGGTTCCAAGGTAAAGGTAAACCTGCGCTAAAAGAACATGTGGCTTTAATTGATATCGTGGGTGCAATTGGTCAAGGCCAAGAAGTGGAAGCTGACCAGGTTGCAACGAGCTTGCACCGTGCCTTTAATGAACCCAAAGTAAAAGGGATTATTTTACGTATCAATTCTCCTGGTGGTACACCGGTACAAAGCGCTTACATCTATGATGAATTGAAGCGTCAACGTGCACTACACCCCAATATTAAAGTTTATGCTGTTGCTGTTGATATCTGTGCATCAGGTGCCTATTACGTTGCTGTCGGTGCTGATCAGATCTATGCGAATAAATCGAGTATTGTTGGTTCCATCGGTGTATTAATGCCTGGCTTTGGTTTTGTCGACACCATGCAAAAAGTAGGTGCTGAACAACGCTCAATGGCTGCTGGGAAAAATAAACTCTTTATGGATCCCTTCTCACCATTGAAACCAGAACAAGTGGCGTTTACGCAAGCCCTTTTAGACGACGTACACTCGCACTTTATTAATGCGGTAAAAGAAGGTCGTGGTAGTCGCTTGAAGCCTAACGATGAAGTGTTCACAGGTCTATTCTGGACGGGCGATAAAGCCTTACAAATGGGTCTTATCGATGGTATCGGTAGCGCGGGCTTTGTGGCACGTGAAGTGATTGGTGTGAATGAAGTGATCGATTACACAACTTCACATAGCTTACTTGACCGTTTAGCTTCACGTATTGGTTCAAGCTTTGGCAAACAGATTTCTTCTGAAATGGGTTTACAGCCGCTAGCTTTGAAATAATCACCAGTAGCTTTTCTTATCTTCTAAAAAGGCCGGTTGTTACCGGCCTTTTTATTTTCCTTGCAAATACACCTTGTCGCCAAATAAAAACAAAGTTAAATAACTAAAAGACAGATGACTGAATTTGTTCATATTGTAACGTTACATAACTTATTCCTTTCTATATAATCCTTATGAAATTAGGTAGTTAAATTTCAATTCCTGAGGATTCCATGAAATCAGCGCCACAAGCGACAACCTTGGCCGAAGACGCTAAGCAGGTTTATCAATTATTCCGTCCGTATTTTGGTTTTAGCACTGCTAACCGAAATCGCAGTCTGGGATTACTTGCGATTGTCTTAGGTTCTTTGATTTCGTCGGTATTGATGGTTTATATCCAAACCGCCTTTTCAGCTATCAACGTACTGGCACTGACGCCAGGTACGGCGCTGGGCGATTTAGCGTGGAGCATAGCATATTGCCTTTTACCACTCTTAAGTTATGCAGGCATGCTATCGCTTTGTGCATTAGCAACGTCATGGCTAAGCGATAACTTATCGCATGAACTTAGCAAATCATTGATTTCAAATTGGATAGATAAAAAAGCCTTTTATGGTCTTAAATTTATCCACTCTAAAGACAGTAATATTAATCCTGGCGTGGTATTAGGCGAAGATATCAATGAGATTTGTGCCAATTCAACGACATTAGCGAGCACGTTGACGCAAAGCTTTCTCGATTTTAGTGTGGGGCTTTATCAGCTTTGGTATTTATCAGCGCCTTTGGTACTGAGTATTGCATCTATGACGTTTGCTATTCCCGGTTATATGGTGATTGCCGCTGTAGGTTATGCAGCTATTTTTGGTGGTATCGTTAATTACATCGATCGCAACTTAAAACAAGTAGATACTGAGCTCAAAAATAGCAAAGATAAATTTAGCTCGCAGCTACATCATGTTGAAGAACATGCTGAAACGGTGGCAATGAAAATGGGTAATCAGCTGGAAAAGAAAGGTATTCTTAAAAAATTAGACCAGCTTTCTGAAAGTAATGCCAAGAAGCGTTCCATCAATTTCTTTATCGATTTTGCTAAAAACATTAGCCTACAGATGTCATATCTGTTTGGGTTAGGGTTAGCGGCTCCAGGCATACAATCAGGCAAATTGGACGCCAGTAAAGCATTTGCGGTCGCGCAATATTTTACAGCAGTGGTTAACTTCTTTTCTTGGAAGAAAACCAATACCATTGAAATTTCGAAGTTAACGGTATCGTTAGAACGCTTCAATGCTTTTTCGCGCCTCATGGTACTGTGGGATGAAATTCAGGCCAAAAAACAATTAAAAACGCAAAAAAGTAGCACACATTTTGGTGCAAAAAATCTAACTGTCTTAACACCAGAAGGCAAAACACTACTTAAAGATGAAAGCTTTTTGTTACCCAAAGGAAAAATCACCGTTATACAAGGGCCATCAGGTGTTGGTAAAACCACACTCTTTCGTTGCTTAGCGGATCTATGGCCGTATGTTGAAGGGGAGCTTGTATTACCAGCGGATAATGAGAATGACGCTATTAAGATCCATTATATTCCGCAACAAGCCTATTTTCCTTGTGGCAGCACCTTAATCGAGGCTATCAACTATCCATGTGAGCAAGCAATGTCAAAAAATGATCGACTTAAAGTCGTCGATTTGATGAAAAAATTAGGGTTTAAAAAGGAAACCATTGCTAGTTTAGATACCGAAGATGAATGGGGTAAACGATTAAGTGGTGGCGAAAAACAACGGATCGCGATCATTAGCGCAATTATTAAAAATCCCGATATCTTGTTTATCGATGAAGGAACGAATGGCCTTGATCCCAAAACCAAAGGACTCGTTGAAGGGGCGTTAAAAAAGTATTTGAATGGTAAAACGATTGTGGCAATCGATCATCATGCTGAGCATGTGCCGGTCACGCCATTTTATGATTATGCCTTTAAAATGCGTAAAAACACGAAAGACAGTAAAATATCGATCGCCATCGAGGAATTTGGTCCTAAACCACGGCGATCCCAACCTTTTCGAGCATGTCGCACAAGGTAATTAACGGCAACCCAATCATGGCAGTTGGATCATCGCCATGGAATCTCTCAATAAGTGCAGAGCCTAGCGTTTCGGATTTGAAACTACCGGCACTTTGATAGGGTTGTTCTTTGTTTAAATAGTTTTCAATCATGCTGGGCGTTAACTTGCGAAAAGTAACTGCTGTGGTAACTAGACGACAATCTTCAAATGACAAGGTTGGAGCGTAAACACAAACGCCGGTATGAAATTCAATTTTTTTGCCACTCATGCTCATTAATTGCATAACCGCATTTTCATGGGTAAGAGGTTTACCCAGTATCACATTGCCCAGGGCTGCAACTTCATCTGAACCGATGCAGACAGCCTCTGGAAAACGGTTCGAGGCGGCTTTGGCCTTTTCTTTGGATAGCCTTAGTACCAAAGCTTGGATGGATTCGCCCGTTTTTGGGGTTTCATCGACATCCGGCGCGAAACTGTTGAACGGGATTTTTAATCGACCAAGCAATTCTTGACGATAAATCGAGCTTGAAGCCAATAGCAATTTTTGCATGTTTGTTAGCTTAATATGATTGGGTGATCAAAGAAAATAGCGTGAGAGTATATCCCAGGGCAGGTTGTTTTGACTCTATCGGTGCGAAAAGATATGATTAGCGCCCTATGTTACTCAATAAACTCCCCGCTACATTAAATCCACAAAAACTTTGCCAATCCGCGCCGGTTGGTGGCTCGACCTTGTCTGGTAAAATTCCATTGGGAAACTTGCCAAACCTGGAAGAAGAGCTTAAAGCCCAAAAAGCAACCGAAGTAACTGTTTCCCTTGTTTTTTCAATGGATTCAGAAGGTTACTGTTGTATTGCAGGTGAGTTAGTGGTGGATTTAGTGATGATCTGTCAACGTTGTATGCAGCCAATGGATTTACCTTTACGAGCCAATTTCCTCGTTAGTCCCGTGGTTAGCGACGCACAGGCTCAGCAGCTTCCGGCAAGATATGAGCCGTTACTTGTGACAGATGGAGAAATTGTTGTTGCACAATGGATTGCAGAGGAACTATACCTTGCGTTACCCTTTGTCCCACGTCATGACACTGAGTGTGTTAGTCATGACACATATAAAGATAAAACTTAATTTACTAACTATTATAATGGTGAATAGAAATGGCAGTTGGACAGGCTAGGACCACGCGTTCAAAGCGTGGCATGAGACGCTCACATGACAAAATTGCTGGCTCAGCATTGTCTGTAGACAAAGAAACAGGTGAAACACATC
>CAZCXZ010000060.1:5386-9522 GCA_964502705.1 Uncultured Candidatus Berkiella sp.
CATCGTCGTCATCATATGACTGATAGCGGTTACTACCGTGGTCGCCAGGTTGTTGCAACAGCTGCACCTGACACTGACGAAGAGTAAAATCATTTGAGAAGTATTTGCATCGCATTGGATGCGATGGGGGGCGACTTTGGTCCCAGTGTTGTTGTGCCTGCAGCATTGGATGCAATTGCGCAATACCCTCATCTTAAAGTGATCCTCGTGGGGGATGAGCAAAAACTCTTACCATTACTTAAGAGTTTGCCATCCCACGATGCGTCACGTTTAAGCGTCCACCATGCTTCTGAGCAAGTCCTTATGGATGACACTCCGTCGTTGGCTTTGCGCAATAAAAAAGATTCCTCCATGCGTGTTGCAATCAATCTGGTGCAAAGTGGCGAAGCTGCCGCTTGTGTAAGCGCTGGTAACACCGGTGCATTGATGGCAATTGCGCGATTTGTTTTAAAGACGCTTCCTGGCATCGATAGACCCGCTATTGTGTATCCCATTCCTGTTCGTGTTGATCAAGAAGAAATTGGTCGGCTTCGTATGCTCGATTTAGGCGCGAATGTGGATTGCCAAGGCGAGCATCTATTCCAATTTGCAGTCATGGGTTCTGTTTTGGCTACGGCTATCGATAACATCGATAGGCCGCGTGTTGCGTTGCTCAACATTGGTTCAGAAGAAATCAAAGGCACAGAAGCGATTAAGCAAGCGGCGACTTTATTGTCTCAAACTGATTTAAACTATATTGGCTTCATTGAAGGCACCGAGATTTACCAAGGTAAAGCCGATGTCGTAGTGTGCGATGGTTTTGTCGGCAACGTCGCCTTAAAAACCAGTGAAGGGGTAGCTAAAATGTTAATTAGTTACTTACGACGCGAATTTTCTCGCAGCATTTACACCAAATTTGTTGCCATGTTAGCGATTCCTATTTTACGTTCAATTAAAAAGCGGTTTGATCCAGGCGAATATAACGGCGCGACCTTTTTAGGGCTCAACGGTGTTGTGATCAAGAGTCATGGTAATGCACCCAGACACAGCTTTAAAAAAGCGATCATTGAAGCAATGTTGGAAGCTGAAAAAAATATTCCCGAAAAGATCCGTTCTGAAGTTGAACAATATTTGGTCAAGCGAACAACCGCATGAAGTATTCAAAGATTGCCGGAACGGGAAGCTATTTGCCTCCCACTATATTTACCAATGCAGATTGGGAAAAACGTGTTGAAACCTCAGATGCCTGGATTTTTGATCGAACCGGTATCCGTTCACGGCATATAGCTGGTAAAGATGAATCGGCCTCCAGCATGGGGGCGATTGCCGCTAAAAGAGCACTTGAGCAAAGCGGATTATCAACCGATGACGTTCAGCTAATTATTGTCACGACGGGTACACCCGATAAAATTTTTCCTTCCACTGCATGCTTGTTACAGCAGCGACTGAATATTCCCACCTGTATCGCCTTTGATGTGCAAGCGGCATGTACCGGGTTTATTTATGGTTTAAGTATCGCCGATCAGTTTATTAAAACGGGTGCTGTACAAAACGCATTGGTCGTTGGTTCTGAATTAATGAGCCGTGTTATTGATTGGGCAGATAGATCAACCTGCGTATTATTCGGTGATGGCGCTGGCGCAGTGGTTTTAAAAGCGAGTGATACACCTGGCGTCATTGCAACCAACTTGTATGCACAAGGTAGTTTTGGCGACTTATTAACTGTTGAAAATATGCAACTTGCCGATTATACCGGTGTGCTGCCAGGTACGGTTAAAACAGACAATAATAATATTGAACTCGCGCAATTAAGTCCGTATGTCAAAATGCAGGGACAAAAAGTTTTCAAAACGGCAGTGAGTAAATTAGGTGATATGGTAAAAGACATTCAAGAGAAGCATGGTTTGCATGCTGATCAGATTGACTGGCTTATTCCGCATCAAGCGAATATCCGTATTATTCAAGCAATTGCTGATAAATTGGAATTGTCGATGGACAAAGTGATTTGCACCATTGATACCCACAGCAACACTTCCAGTGCCTCTATTCCATTAGCCTTGGACGTAGCGGTAAGAGACGGTCGTGTTAAACCAGGTCAAATGCTGTTATTTGAAGCGTTTGGTGGTGGCTTAACATGGGGCTCTGCGCTCGTTCAATATTAATCAATAAGACGAATCAATTACTATGGCTAAACATTCTCAAACACTTGCATTTGTATTCCCAGGACAAGGTTCGCAACAACGAGGCATGCTAAAGGCTGCTTTTGATGTTTATCCTTTAATTTCCCAAACCTTTACTCAAGCATCTGAAGCATTGAGTAAAGATTTATGGGCGATAACACAATCTGATGATGACACAGAGCTCAATCAAACTGAGAACACACAACCCATTTTGCTAACCGCATCGGTGGCATTGTGGCGCGTGTGGCAGCATTTGAAAGGTCCGATTCCTGCTTTTTTAGCGGGGCATAGTTTGGGTGAGTATTCAGCACTCGTCTGTGCGAATGTGATCAGCTTAGAAGATGCCGTTAAATTAGTGGCTTATCGCGGTCAATTGATGCAAGCCGCTGTTCCTCATGGACAGGGGGCCATGGCAGCCATTATTGGCTTAGATGATACCGAGATTTTAGAAGCGGCCTGTGTGGAAGCTTCTCAAGGTGAGGTAGTGTCCTGTGCTAACTTTAATGCTGTTGGGCAAACCGTCATTGCAGGCCATACAGCCGCAGTTGAAAGAGCCTGTGCGATAGCAAAAGAACGCGGAGCAAAAAGAGCGATCCCATTGCCGGTTAGTGTGCCTTCGCATTGCGCATTAATGAAAGGTGCGGCTGAAAAATTAAATGAAGCGCTAATGAATATTCGTTTCTCAATGCCAACGATCCCTGTTATTCAAAATGTTGATGTACAAACGCATCAGCAACCTGAAGAAATTCGCGCATGTTTAATTAGCCAACTCTATCGTCCGGTGCGCTGGGTTGAAACGATTCATTATCTCGTTAACGCAGGAACGCAACAGGTTGTTGAATGTGGTCCTTCGAAAGTTTTAGCGGGATTAATAAAGCGTATTGATCCATTAATAAAACCATTAAATATTGAGCTTCCTACTGATTTGGAAGCGGCATTACATTTATTCAATAGTGAAAGGTAGGAAGTAGCATGTGGCAACTCTCGTCTTTAGAAGGCAAAATCGCACTGGTTACTGGCGCAAGTCGGGGTATTGGGCAAGCCATTGCGTTGACCTTAGGCCAAATGGGCGCAACGGTTGTTGGTAGTGCCACATCCGAGAAAGGTGCGATGAGTATTTCCCACTATTTCGAGCAGCAGGGCATAAAAGGCTACGGCGTCCTTTTAAATGTTTGCGATGCACAAAGCGTAGCGACGACGATTGCAGATATCCGCACTAAAACAGGAAGCCCCGTTTCTATTCTGGTGAATAACGCGGGCGTGACTCACGATAATTTGATGCTGCGCATGAAAGATGAAGAGTGGGACAGCACCATTGAAACCAACTTAACCGGGGTTTTTCGTGTTACCAAGGCTTGTTTGCGTGACATGGTCAAAATGCAGTGGGGCCGAATTATTTCAATAAGCTCTGTTGTTGGAGCAAGCGGTAATGCAGGTCAAGCAAATTATGCGGCAACAAAAGCGGGCGTTATTGGTTTTTCTAAATCACTTGCGCAAGAAATTGCTTCCAGAAATATTACCGTTAATGTGATTGCGCCCGGTTTCATTGATACTGACATGACCCGGGAATTAAACGAAGCACAACGCTCTGGACTGCTTCAAAGCATTCCAATGGGCAAAATGGGCGAGGCACAAGACATCGCTGCAAGCGTGGCCTTCCTCGCTTCAGAACAAGCGCGCTATATCACGGGTGAGACAATTCACGTGAATGGCGGGATGTATATGAGTTAAATTACAAAATATTGGGTTAATCTTCGGAAGAAAGGTGGCGTGAGGAACAGATTTTTGCTAGCATTTCCGCACGTTAAGCCCAGGTGTTTTTTGGGTAGTTAGTCTTTTTACTTATTAAACTGTGGAGCGTAAGTCGAATAATGGCTGAGGAACAAGTTGTCATGAACAGCATTGAAGAGCGAGTAACTGATCTCGTCGTTGAGCAGTTAGGTTTAGAGCGCGATAAGGTTCAAGCAGAATCTAAAT
>CAZCXZ010000060.1:9532-20957 GCA_964502705.1 Uncultured Candidatus Berkiella sp.
AGTTAGTAATGGCCCTCGAAGAAGAATTCGAGATTGAAATCCCTGACGAAGAAGCAGAAAAAATTACCACTCTTCGTGAAGCGATCGCTTACGTTGAAGAGCACGCCAAGAAGAAATAACGTTTTTGGGTAAAGCGCTACTTGGGCTTTACCCGATTTCTATGGAGCTATTATGAGCAGTCAACGACAACGTCGAGTAGTAGTGACTGGCTTAGGGATCATCTCGCCAGTAGGAAACGAAGTAGAGCTAGCTTGGCGAAATATCCTTGCTGGAAAAAGTGGCATATCACAGATCGACACTTTTGATGTTTCCAAATACAGCGCGCGAATTGGCGGTTTAATACGCAATTTCGATCCCCATCATTACGGTATTTCCCCAAAAGATACTCGCAAAATGGATACCTTTGTGCAATACGGCATTTCAGCCGCTGTGCAAGCAATTCAAGATGCTGGGTTATCGGCACATCCAGATAATGCTGATCGAATTGGCATTTCTGTCGGTTCTGGTATTGGTGGTTTAGCCTTTATCGAAAAGAATTATGAAGAACTCTTAGAATCGGGTCCTAGGCGCGTTTCGCCATTTTTTATTCCGGGTGCCATTATCAACATGATCTCAGGACATGTGTCGATTATGCATGGTTTTACCGGCCCAAACTTGGCGATTGCAACCGCTTGCACCACGGGCTCTCATAGTATCGGTTTGGCTGCGCGTACCATCGTTTATGGCGATGCAGATATTATGGTTGCAGGTGGCGCAGAAAGAGCAAGCACACCCCTTGGGTTAGGTGGTTTTGCTGCGGCACGCGCTTTATCGACTCGCAATGATGACCCTGAAAAGGCAAGTCGTCCTTGGGATCAAGACCGTGATGGTTTTGTGCTCGGCGATGGAGCAGGGGTTGTTGTCTTGGAAGAATATGAGCATGCCAAAAAACGTGGCGCTAAAATCTATGCAGAATTAGTTGGTTTTGGTATGAGCGCATCTGCTTTCCATATTACATCGTACTCTGAAGGTGGTTTGGGTGAAGCAGCAGCAATGACCAATGCTTTGCGTGATGCACATTTAACGCCAGAAGCGATTGATTATGTGAATGCGCATGGTACTTCGACACCGGTAGGCGATTTGGGAGAATGCTTGGCCATTAAAGCGGCCTTAGGCGAACACGCAATGCATGTTCCAGTGAGCTCCACTAAATCAATGACGGGGCACTTATTGGGTGCCGCAGGTGCTGTAGAAGCCATTTTCTCAATATTGGCTTTACGCGATCAGATTGCACCGCCGACTATCAATCTTGATAATCCAAGTCCTGATTGTGATTTAGATTTTATTCCAAACCATGCACGTGAAATGAAGCTGAACACTTGTATCTCCAATTCTTTTGGTTTTGGTGGCACAAACGGCGCGCTTATTTTTAAACGTATCTAAAGCGTAGGGGCCGACCTCTGTGTCGGCCCGGAATATGTTTTTAATAGGGCGGACACAGAGGTCCGCCCCTACATAGAATTTCGCCATGGCTCGTTTCAAATATCTAAGTATTACTTTCGTATTGCTGTTTTTACTGGCTTTTTCTTATATGGCTTGGTTTTTTCCAAACAAGCCACTGAATACCAATAACCAAGTAGTCTTTTTTCAAATCAATGAAGGCAGCTCTGTTAGGACGATTATTTCGGGACTGCAAGAGAAAGGCTTTATTCATCTCTATGACGAGCCATTATTTTATGCTTATATCAAGCTTAAAGGCTTACAAAGAGGCATCCAAGCAGGCGAATATGTATTCCCTCTTAATATTACGCCAGCACAATTATTGAATAAATGGGTTAAAGGCGACTGTATTATCCATGCTTTCACAGTGACTGAGGGAATGACATTTGGCCAAATGATGCGCGCTATGCAATTTCATCCGGCGATCAAGAAAACACTGTGGGGCAAACAAGAAGCTGAGATTATGTCATTATTAGGCGAGAGCGGATTACCCGAAGGTTTATTTTTCCCTGATACATATTACTTTAAAGCCAATACGACCGATAAAACATTGTTATTGCGCGCACGAAAAACCATGACCATGAAACTGGAAAGGGCATGGCAACAACGCGATCCGAATATTATGATCAAATCGCCTTTTGAAGCGCTCACCTTGGCATCCATCATTGAAAAAGAAGCGGGTAACGATCAAGAACGCACACAAATATCAGGCGTATTTCAGCGCAGAATGCTTAAAAATATGCGTTTACAAGCCGATCCTACCGTTATCTATGGTTTGAAAAATGCCTATATGGGCAGTATCACCAAAGAAAACTTACAGTCGGAAAACAATCCCTATAACACCTATCGTCATGCAGGGTTGCCGCCAGGGCCGATTGCATTACCGGGTATTAAATCAATAGAAGCCGCGCTGCATCCGGATAAGAGTGACACGCTCTACTTTGTTGCCAAAGGCGACGGTACGCACATATTTTCCAACACATTAGAAGAGCATAACCAAGCAGTTGCTCAATATAGAGAGAGGATGTCTCAGCATGAGCCCAAAAGAGAACCCTAAATTTATCACGGTCGAAGGGATTGAAGGCGTTGGAAAATCGAGCAATATTCAATTTATTGCCGAATGCCTCCACAAACAAGGTATTGAAGTTGTATTAACGAGGGAGCCAGGTGGCACACCGCTAGGCGAACGAGTTCGAGATATTTTATTGACCGAGTTTGCAGAAAAAACCTTGCCACAAACAGAATTGTTATTACTTTATGCGGCAAGACTGCAGCATGTTGAGCATGTGATTAAACCTGCATTAGCGGCAGGTAAATGGGTTATTTGTGATCGTTTTGCTGATGCAACCTATGCTTATCAAGGTGCAGGTCGTGGCGTCGATTTTAAGGTGATTGATCGTTTAAATGATTGGACATTGAATGGCTTTCGCCCTGATTACACCTTAATTTTAGATGCACCGGTTGACGTGGCACTTGGACGCATACAACACAATCGTGTATTAGATCGCTTTGAGAAAGAAAAAGCAGCATTCTTTGAAAAAATCCGTCAATTCTACTTGCAGCGCGCGCTGCAAAACCCTGCTCAATACGTGGTGGTTGATGCTTCTCAAACGCTCGCGACGGTGAGACAACACTTAGCCGATATTATTAGCACGCAATGGGCAACGTTTGCATGATGCAAAACTTAGCTTACCCTTGGCTTGAAAACGCGATACAACAATTAGAAAGGTTGTATCAGTCACAAAAATTCCCACATGCGTTACTGATAGCGGGGGAAGAAGGGTTAGGGCAGCAAGCTCTGATAAATGAATTATCGCAGCTATTACTGTGTTTGGGCCCTGTTAGCCACCATGCTTGTGGGGTTTGTCGCGCTTGTCATCTTTTCCGAGAACAACACCATCCTGATTTTCGTTATTTGGGCGATAACAGCACCAACATCAGTATTGATGATATTCGTGAGATTACGGCTTACTTAAGTCAATCATCGCATCAAGCGGGTAATCGTATTGTTGTCATTGCGGCAGACAATTTAACGTTAGCTTGCGCAAATGCGTTGCTTAAGACCTTAGAAGAACCGCCCAAACAGACTTATTTTATGTTGGTAGCAAAGCACCCATCAGCTGTGTTAGCGACGATACGAAGTCGTTGTTTTGTCGTTAATTTATCGGTACCTTCTCATTCACAATCGCTTAGCTGGTTGAAACAGCAGTATCCTGATGAAGCCGATAATGATTTGGCCTGGCACCTTAAAGTTGCAGGAGGTGTTCCGCTTAAGGTGCAAGCAATGACGCCGCAAACACTGGATAAATCTCAAGATTTACTAGAATCTATTCTGTATTCACAAAATTTGCAGGCTTTTTATTCCCAGGAAAGCCAGCGCTGGCTGACGTCGGATCCACGAGAAGCACTATACTTACTATATTATTGGGTAACTGAGCTTGTGTCCTATATAACGATTGGCAAGACTGTATTTTCACCCAAGCGTAGTGAACAGTTAGCGACGTTATCGCATTTACCCGTTGTAAAACTATTAGTCTTTTTAGAGAGTATTGTTGCAGCGTTGCAAGCGCTCCGGCAACCCGGTGTTAATAAGCCGTTATTAATTGAAGCACTGTTTTATGAATGGCATGTGTTGAGAGAGGGTAAACATGAGTTCTGTCAATATACCGATGGATCAAGAAGACACCGCTAAGCCAAAGGCCAGTGTTCTTTCTTTGACGATCCGCGATAAAGCGGTATTGTACGCAACTTATATGCCGTTTATTAAACAGGGCGGATTATTCATTCCGACAAACAAGCCGTATAAATTGGGCGATGAAGTGAGTATGTTTCTTAATTTAATGGAAGAAACCGAAAAATTACCGCTTACCGCAAAAATTGTTTGGATCACGCCAAGTGGTGCTCAAGGCAACCGAGCCGCAGGCATTGGAGTACAGTTTCAAGGCGAAGATGGCATAAAAATTCGTAATAAGATTGAAACTTACTTAGCGGGTGCTTTAAAATCCGAACGTCCTACCCATACGATGTAATCAAGATGATAAGTTACGTTGATTCTCACTGCCATTTAAATATGCTCGATGATGTCGAAGCTGCACTTACCTATGCCAATGAACAAGGCGTTAAGCATTTTCTATGCGTTGCCGTGACGTTGGACGATCATAAAGCGCTAACGCAAATTGCTTCACAACACTCATCCGTGTTTATCTCTGTTGGGCTTCATCCTAATGAAATGCCACAGCACGTCATTACGGTTGCCGATCTGTTACCACTAGCGAAGCATCCACGAGTTATTGCCATTGGCGAAACCGGTCTTGATTATTTTCGTGTTGAGGGCGATAAAAAATGGCAACAAGATCGTTTCATTGAACATATTGAGTGCGCGCGTCAATTATCTAAGCCGCTCATTATTCATACCCGTCAAGCCAAAGAAGACACGATAAAGATCCTTGCTGAGCAAGATGCGAAAAGTGTTGGTGGTGTGATGCATTGTTTTACCGAAGATTGGGAAACCGCTCGTAAAGCACTTGATTTGGGTTTCTACATTTCCTTTTCGGGTATTGTGACCTTTAAGAACGCGATTGAGTTGCAGGAAGTGGCGAAACTTGTTCCATTAGATAGAATGTTGATAGAAACCGATTCGCCTTATCTTGCGCCCGTGCCGCACCGCGGCAAAACAAATCAACCAGGGTATGTATGTCACGTTGCTGAGTTCATTTCGACGTTGCGAGGTGAACCGATTGAGTGGATTGCAGAGCAAACTACCGAAAACTTCTTTACTTTGTTTTCCCCTCCATCGTAGCATTGAGTATCTTTTTCTGCCGTTTGCAAAAGGGAATTGACCATGTTGCACAGGATGTCACTGATTGTCTTCGCACTTTTATGCAGCTTCTCTACAGTAAGCTTTTCTTCTGAATTACACCCAAAGGCCGCAACGCTCTCTAAGAGTGAGCTTAAAACACTGACTGCAGAAGCAAACAATGGCAATACTGCAGCGCTTGTTCAGCTGGGCGACCATTTTTATTTTGGCCGTGGTGTTAAACATGATTTATCCCAGTCGATAAAGTATTATCAAAAAGCGAGTAAATTGGGCGATGCTTTAGCTGATTACCGCTTAGGTGGTTTATACAGCAAAGGCAGAGGCGTAGAAAAGAACCAAAAAACCGCTTTCGAATGCTATGAAAAGGCAGCGAATAAAGGCCTGGTTGCAGCACAAATGCGGATGGCTTTTTTCTATGAAAAAGGCACTGGCGTGCAAAGAGATCACCAAAAAGCATTAGAGTGGTATCGCAAAGCCGCGGCGAATGGAAATCCACAAGCACAATACAAACTCGGATTAGCGCTCAGTTCTGGCACGGGAACAAAAGAAAACATTCCACAAGCAGTTGCTTGGTTAGAACGCGCTGAAAAGCAAGGTTCTCAATTAAGCAGTGTTTATAAAGCAAAACTGCAAGAAAAAGTAACTCCTAAAGCGTTAGCAGAAGCGCGCTTGCAAATTGAGCATGAAATTCATGCACAAGTATCCCAAATTTAGCGATAGTGACTACACTGTACCCAATCAAGCAGATTGGCAAGGTAGAACAGATAATGGCGAAAAGCAGGCACGCTTTTTTCAAGCAGTACAGTGCCAAAGCTTAGAAACACTGTTAACCAGTAAGCCATTATTACAACCGGCCATTGCTTTATTGGGTTTTGCCTGCGACGAAGGAATACGACGCAACCTTGGTCGTGTTGGTGCGTCCAGCGGCCCAAAAGCCTTACGCCAAGCACTTGCTCAAATACCTCTGCATGATCATGTTCGCAATTGCCAACTCATCGATATTGGAAATATCGAATGTGTTAACGGCGATCTAGAAGCGGCACAACATCATTTAGGTGAAGCCGTTAATGCCGTATTAGCGAATAAGGTATTCCCTATTATATTCGGGGGAGGTCATGAAACGGCGTGGGGACATTACTTAGGGCTTTGTGAACACGTTAAATCGAAACGATTTGCAATCATCAATTTTGATGCACATTTTGATATGCGACCTCAATCGAATCATCTTGGTACATCGGGTACTCCCTTTTTGCAGATTGCAGAACATCGACAACAGCAACAGTTACCCTTTAATTACTATTGTTTAGGCATCAAAAAAAGCAGTAACACGCAAGGATTGTTTGAAACCGCAAAACACTGGGATGTGAAATATCTAACGTGTGATCAAATGTATGACTCAAACGAACAGTCCACCCAGTTTATTGAAAGTATCATACAATCGCATGATGTCTTGTATGTCAGCATTTGTCTTGATGTTTTTGCTTCTGCCTTTGCGCCAGGCGTGAGTGCTTCATCTCCTTATGGATTAGCGCCATGGCAAGTGCTACCTCTATTAAGGCAAATCAGTGCTTCAAAGAAAGTGATTGCTTTAGATGTTGTTGAGTTATCGCCGCAGTATGATCAACATGCTATGACAGCCAAATTAGGCGCACTTTGTATTGCGGAGTTCTTATATCATTATGAACATTACCTTATGGCATGATGCACATCTTGTAACCATGGATGCACCCAATGATTTTGCTATCATTGAAAATGGTGCCATGGTAATCGATGAATCGCAAATCGTGTGGATTGGCAAAGAAGCTGATTTACCACAGCACTATCGACAACAGGCGCAATCCCATTCAGCAGGGGGGCGTTTTATCACGCCGGGTCTGATTGATTGTCATACGCATTTAGTTTATGCAGGTAAACGTGTAGCTGAATTTGAGCAACGATTAAAGGGCATTAAAACATTTGGTGGGATCTTAACAACGGTTCAAGCAACGCGTAATGCAACGTTTGCTGAACTTTATGAGACTGCTGCTAAACGTCTGCAAGCGATGCTAGAAGGCGGTGTCACTACCATCGAAATAAAATCGGGATACGGCTTAAACTTGGAAGCAGAACGAAAAACGCTTCAAGTTGCTAAAGCGTTATCTGAGAATTATCCGGTTGATATTAAAACCACTTTTTTAGGTGCGCATGTATTACCGAGCGAATTTACCAATCATCAACAGTATATTCAGCATTTAATTAATGAAGTGTTGCCAACACTTATTCATGAGGGTTTGGTAGACGCTGTAGATGGGTTTTGTGAAAAAGGTGCTTTTAGTGCTGAAGAACTTGAACCTTTATTTACTTTTGCTAAAGAAAATCGATTACCCATAAAAATTCATGCTGAACAGTTATCGAATGGCCAAGGACCTGCTCTTGCCGCGCAGTTTAACGCCGTCAGTGCGGATCATCTGGAACACCTTGATGAAGCAGGCGTTTTAAAGTTGCAAGCATCTGGTACGGTCGCTGTATTATTACCTGGTGCATATTATTTTCTACAACAAACAGACAAGCCACCGGTAGCCTTGTTGCGCAAATACCATGTGCCTATGGCTTTATCAACTGATGCCAATCCCGGAACTTCTCCTACCGTATCACTCTTATTAATGATGAATATGGGGTGTTTGTTATTTGGGTTAACACCATTAGAAGCTTTACAAGGTGTGACAATTCATGCAGCTAAAGCGTTAAACATGGAAAAGCATAAGGGCAAACTTGCCGTTGGTTATGATGCCGATTTTGTATTGTGGGACATTACCTCACCCAGTGAACTCTGCTACCATTTTGGTGAAAACTGCAGCGAGAAGGTAATCAAAAAAGGAAAAGTGGTTTATGCCCGATAATCGCTTTGATCAAAGCCGGAAAATAACCGCTCCGCGTGGCAATAAGCTTAATGCCAAAAGTTGGCAAACCGAAGCGGCGTTACGTCTTCTGATGAATAATCTTGATAATGATGTGGCAGAAGATGCAAGCCGGTTGATCGTTTATGGTGGTATTGGCCGAGCGGCGCGAAACTGGGAATGCTTTGATAAAATTATCGAAGTGTTATTACGTCTAGAAAACGATGAAACACTGCTTATTCAGTCTGGGAAACCCGTGGGTGTTTTTAAAACTCACCATCAGGCACCTAGAATATTAATTGCCAATTCTAATCTCGTACCTGCATTTGCCACTTGGGATCAGTTTCATGCATTAGACCAAAAAGGGTTGATGATGTATGGTCAAATGACGGCAGGCTCATGGATCTACATAGGTTCGCAAGGCATTATCCAAGGGACATACGAAACCTTCGCGCAAGCATTACAGCAACATTATCCTGAAAATACTGAACATAGATGGGTGCTCACTGCAGGGCTTGGCGGTATGGGTGGAGCACAACCGTTAGCTGCAAAGATGGCAGGTTTATCAATTGTGGCGGTTGAATATGATCCTAAAAGGATCGAGAGACGTTTACAAAGTCACTATTTAGATATCGCTTGTGAAACCATTGATGAAGCTTTGCATCATTTACAGATGGCAAAAGCCCAAGGCAAGAAGATCTCTATCGGCTTACTGGGTAATGCTGCATTGGTTTATCCAGAACTAGTGAAACGAGGTGTTAAACCAGATTTTGTAACTGATCAAACCAGCGCGCATGATCCGTTAAATGGTTACTATCCACCAAAGTGGTCAATTGCTGAATGCCAGCAAATGCGGATCACCGATCCACAAGCCGTTATTCATGCAGCAAAAAGTGCCATGGCGATTCAAGTGAAAGCGATGTTAGCGTTTTCTAGCATGGGTGTGCCGACTTTTGATTATGGCAATAATATTCGGCAGATGGCATATGACATGGGTGTTCTGGATGCATTTGCATTTCCAGGATTTGTGCCGGCATATATCAGACCGCTCTTTTGTGAAGGCAAAGGGCCGTTTCGTTGGGTAGCTTTATCAGGCAATCCCGATGATATACATAAGACCGATCAAAAAGTACGTGAACTTATCCCTGATGACTCCCATTTGCATCATTGGTTAACGATGGCAAAGGAAATTCCTTTTCAAGGATTGCCTGCCAGAATTTGTTGGGTAGGTTTAGGCGAAAGAGAAAAGTTGGGGTTAGCCTTTAATGAGATGGTTCGAACAGGAGAACTTCAAGCGCCGATAGCCATAGGCCGAGATCATCTTGATACGGGATCTGTTGCGAGCCCGCGCCGTGAAACGGAAAGTATGCAAGATGGATCGGATGCGGTTTCTGACTGGCCGATTTTAAATGCATTGCTTAATTGTGCCAGTGGTGCCACATGGGTGAGTTTTCATCATGGAGGTGGTGTTGGTATGGGGTATTCACAGCATGCAGGATTAGTGATTGTCGCAGATGGTAGTGATGAGGCCGATCTTAAGCTACGCCGCGTGTTGCATAATGATCCTGCGACGGGCGTGATGCGTCATAGCGACGCAGGTTATGAATTAGCAACCGCATGCGCCCTGCGTTTTCATTTAGATTTACCAATGCTAAGGAAATAACGTCATGGATTCATTGGTTCTGAAAGCGGGTAAGTTATCGATAAATGATTTAACAAAAGTGTACGCCACAGACTGTCATCTTACCTTGGACAAATCTTGCAAACCGCAGGTTGACGCATCAAAAGCCGTTGTTGATGATTATGTGAAAACGAACAAAGTTGCCTATGGTATCAACACAGGTTTTGGAAAATTAGCGGATGTGATTATTTCAGCGGATCATTTGTCACAACTGCAGCGCAATTTAGTTTTGTCACATGCTTGCGGAGTGGGGAATTTATTAGAGCCTGCCACTGTGCGTATGATTATCTTGCTAAAAATGAATGCGCTATTGCAGGGTTTCTCAGGCGTACGCTGGGAACTCATTCAAATGCTCGGTGATCTATTTAATTCCACTATCTATCCCTGTATCCCGGAGAAGGGTTCTGTTGGTGCATCAGGTGATCTGGCACCGCTTGCTCATCTTGCATTAACGGTCATTGGTGAAGGAGATGTGCATTTTGAAAACACCATTCAACCTGCACGAACAGCATTGCAGAAAAAAGGTTTAACGCCGGTGACGTTAGCACCCAAAGAAGGGTTAGCTTTGCTAAATGGCACGCAGGTATCAACTGCATTACTGGCGCGTGCTGTGATTCGCTGCCAACGATTGCTGGATGCAGCAATTATTGCTGGCGCTTTATCTATGTCTGCGGCGCAAGCCGACCTTCATCCTTTAGATCCGCGTATTCATGAATTAAGGGGATTAGAAGGCCAATGCGACGTTGCTAAAGTGTTATCAACTTTATTAAATGATCATACTAAACAGGACAAATCTGCATCAAAGCAAGTGCAAAATCCTTATTCCTTACGATGCCAAGCACAGGTCGTGGGAGCTTGTTTAACACAAATGCGCTATGTTGCAGCGGTGTTGCAAACAGAGATCAATGCAGTTACCGATAATCCATTAGTGTTTGCAAAATCTCACGAAATAATTTCAGGTGGCAACTTCCATGCGCAAGCA
The DNA here is from genome assembly GCA_964502705.1 of Uncultured Candidatus Berkiella sp. Classification (GTDB taxonomy): domain Bacteria; phylum Pseudomonadota; class Gammaproteobacteria; order Berkiellales; family Berkiellaceae; genus Berkiella. The sequence continues at coordinate 20,368 of CAZCXZ010000060.1, forward strand.
ATTGGCTTAGCCGCTGATGCTTTGGCTGCGGCAATTACTACGCTTGCAACCATTGCAGAAAGAAGAATTGCGTTGCTACTTGACCCGCATTTTTCTGGTTTACCGGCGTTCTTGGTTGAGCACAGTGGTGAAAATTCTGGTTTTATGATTGCGCAAGTGACTGCTGCTGCTTTAACAAGTGAGAACAAAGCGTTATCACATCCTGCAAGTGTTGATTCGATCCCAACATCAATGAATCAAGAAGACCATGTTAGTATGGCAACTTTTGCAGCACGTCGTTTACATGACATGATTGATAATAGTATGCACATTGTTGCAATTGAGTTAATCGCAGCATGCCAGGGTATTGATTTGTTAAAGGCTAAACCACCCACTACGCATTTAAAAAAGTTTTATGATAAGATTCGATCGGTTGTTTCTTTTTACGATGTTGATCGATATTTTGCATCTGATATAACAAAAGTTAAAGAGATGATTGAAGTGCATGAGCTTGCATTGCAAACACATGGAATGAATAGTTGTTTAGTGTTTTAAGAAGAGGTAGTGTTATGCGTGAACTGATCAGTAATGAAATCCATCAAATTTCCGGT
>CAZCXZ010000061.1:0-11850 GCA_964502705.1 Uncultured Candidatus Berkiella sp.
CTAGTAATGCGGTCAATCTAACCGATGGGTTAGATGGCTTGGCCATTTTGCCTACCGTGTTAGTGGGTGGCGCATTAGGTATTTTTGCTTACCTTGCAGGACATCTTGAATTTGCGAATTATTTGGCGATTCCCCATGTACAGGGTGTCGGTGAGTTGAGTGTTTTTTGTGCGGCATTGATGGGCGCAGGTCTTGGATTTTTATGGTTCAACGCCTACCCCGCACAAGTGTTTATGGGTGATGTAGGCTCATTAGCATTAGGTGCAGCCTTAGGCATTATTGCTGTGGTAGTGCGCCAAGAAGTGGTGCTGTTTATTATGGGCGGTGTATTTGTGATGGAAACCGTGTCGGTGATTTTACAAGTGGCTTCTTTTAAATTAACCGGGCAGCGTATTTTTCGCATGGCGCCGATTCACCATCATTTTGAATTAAAAGGATGGCCTGAACCTAAAGTGATTGTGCGCTTTTGGATCATGACCGTGGTATTAGTGTTAATTGGCTTATCAACGTTAAAACTACGCTAATGAAAATGAATGATAAAAATCGACATGTGGTGATTGGCTTAGGTATAACCGGATTATCGTGTGTGCGGTTTTTAACACGCCAGCAGATCCCTTTTATCGTCATGGATTCAAGGGATAATCCGCCGAACTTAGAAGCCTTCCGTAAAGAATACCCAGACATCACGGTCTATACCGGTAAGTCTTGGCCGCAAGTTATTTTAAACGAGGCGGCTTGTTTAGTGGTGAGCCCTGGGGTTTCGATTGCGACGCCTGCAATCCAAGAAGCCAAGCAACACGGTGCAGACATTATCGGTGATATTGAACTGTTTGCGCGCCATAATCGCGCACCCATCATTGCAATCACGGGTGCTAACGGTAAAAGCACCGTTACCACGTTAGTGGGGGAAATGGCCAAGGCCTGTGGTAAAAAGGTGGCGGTGGTCGGTAACATTGGTACCCCTGTGCTGGATGTCCTTGGTGAGCAACACGATTATGATTTAATTGTCATGGAGCTTTCCAGCTTTCAGCTGGAGACCACGCGTTCTTTGCAACCCATTGCGGCAACGGTATTAAATATTACCCCTGACCACCTTGATCGCTACAACAGCTTCGCGGATTATGCGGCGGCAAAGCATCGTATCTATCATAAGGCACAGCACGCGGTTATTAATGCGCAAGATCCTTTCTCAGACAGTGACACAATTGAAGAGCCAACGCAGAAACATTTTTTTACGCTAGAAGAACCTACACAAAGTGAATGGGGTTTACGCACGCAAAATAATATTTGCTGGTTAGCCTATGGCGATGTGCTGTTGCTAGAAACCTCGAAAATGAAAATGTTTGGGCAGCACAACTATGCGAATGCGTTGAGTGCTCTGGCTTTGGGACAAGCTGCTGGTCTTTCAATGGATAATATGCTGCAAGCGCTACAAACGTTTTCAGGGCTAGCGCATCGTTGCCAGTCTGTAGCCGAATTTAATCATGTAAAATGGGTAAATGATTCCAAAGGCACCAATATTGGTGCATGCCAAGCCGCTTTAGAAGGTATTGGTAAAGAATTAGATGGTAAGATTGTGTTATTACTGGGTGGTGATGGTAAGGGGGCAGATTTTAACGATCTGGCTCCGATGGTTACGCAGTTTTGCAGACAAATTATTGTGATGGGTAAGGATACACCTCTTATCAAACAGGCCTTAGCACCAAAAATAGACACTTGCGTGGCAAGTACGATGCAAGAGGCCGTAGAGATCGCTGCAAAGAGTGCACAAGCGGGTGACGTAGTGCTGTTGTCTCCAGCTTGCTCTAGCTTAGATCAATATCGTGACTTCACGCATCGAGGCGATATTTTTGTGGAGGCCGTAAAAAGGATTTTACACGATGCGAACGTCAGTTAAGACTTATATCAGTAAACACGATCCTTTATTTATTGGTACTGTGATCACCTTGCTTGCTCTTGGGCTCATCATGGTAACGTCGGCTTCGATTGTGGTTGCCGAACGTCGTTTAGGTCACCCATTCTATTATACGTTTCACCAAGGTTTTTGTATGGCCATCGGGATTGTTGGCGCGATGATTGTCGCGGCTATCCCGACTAAAATCTGGTTTCGCTTCTCAGGTCTCATCATGGTGGCTGCCCTTATTACGTTAGTGTTGGTGTTGATCCCTGGTATCGGTCGTGTCGTTAATGGCAGTGCCAGATGGATTAATTTAGGGTTTACCGCAATCCAGGTATCGGAATTTGCTAAATTAGCCGTTGTGCTTTATATGGCCAGCTACGTGGTGCGCCACAACCAAGATCTCAAAAGTCGAGTTTCCGGTTTTATTCGCCCCATGATGTTGCTATCGCTGGTGGGCGCATTGCTGGTATTAGAGCCGGACTTTGGTGCCACCGTTGTGATTTTGTCTACGGCATTGGCGATGCTGTTTTTAGCGGGTGTACCATTATGGCAGTTTATGGTGTTGTTAGTGATGGTCGCATTAACACTCGGCTTAGTGGCTGTTTCGGCGCCTTATCGATTACAACGTTTAACCTCGTTTTTAGATCCCTGGGCTGTGCAGTTTGATAGTGGTTATCAGCTCACTCAGGCACTCATTGCTTTTGGTCGAGGGGAATGGTTTGGGGTTGGATTAGGCAGCAGTATCCAAAAACTATTTTATCTACCTGAATCACATACGGACTTTATCTTTGCGGTTTTATCTGAAGAATTAGGTTTACTGGGGGCGCTCGCCACCATCGGTTTGTATATCCTGTTTGTTTGGCGTGGTATGATGATCGGTTTAAGTGCCGAAAAGCGCGGCGATCGTTTTGCAGCATTTGTGAGCTACGGCATTAGTCTTTGGGTTGGTTTGCAAACTTTAATTAACATCGGTGTGAACACTGGTGTGTTACCAACCAAAGGATTAACGCTTCCCTTTTTAAGTTATGGTGGCTCCAGCGTGCTGATTATTTGCATTGCGGTCGGCTTGGTCGTGCGGGTTGATTACGAAAATCGTGTAGCCGCCAGACGAGGGACTACCATTGCTAGCTACAGAAAATAAAACAAAAATCCTGATTATTGCCGGTGGTACCGGTGGACATGTGATGCCTGCTTTAGCGGTTGCGCGCTATCTTCGTCAACACGGCCATGAAGTACATTGGTTAGGCACGCGCGCCGGTATTGAAGCAAGGCTCGTACCCCAAGAAAACATCCCAATTTCATTTATTGATATTCAAGGTTTGCGCGGCAAAAAAGCCTATACATTGCTATTTGCACCGTTCAAAATTTTGAAAGCGATTATTCAATCCTATCGCGTGTTGGCAAGGGTGCGTCCCACTGCCGTCTTGTGCATGGGCGGGTATGTTTCTGGGCCAGGCGCAATCGCGGCTTGGTTACACCGTTGCCCGATTGTTTTACATGAACAAAACGCTGTTGCAGGTTGGACTAATCGCGTATTAGCCCATTTTGCCAAACGTATCATGGTTGCATTCCCTAACGCTTTCAAAGGTCGCAAAGCCACCAAGATTGTTGAAACCGGAAACCCGGTACGCCAAGATATTATCAACATTCAAGAACCGAAAGAACGGCTAAAGTCTCGTCAATCACAAGTGCGTTTATTGATTTTGGGCGGCTCACAAGGCGCAACCAAATTAAATGAGATTTTGCCGCAAGCATTAGCGTTATTACCCGCGAATGAGCGCCCGCTTATTTGGCATCAAACGGGTAAAAACAATCTCGATATTACGCAAAAAGCCTATGACGATTACGCTATCAAAGCGCAAGTGTCCGATTTTATTCAAGACATGCAAGAAGCTTACGTCTGGGCCGATATTATTATTTGTCGCGCAGGGGCGCTGACAATCGCAGAAATTTGTGCTGTCGGCATCCCAAGTATTTTGATCCCATTTCCCTATGCGGTCGACGATCACCAAACTTATAACGCCAAGCACTTGAGCGAACAAGGTGCTGCCATTTTAGTGAAACAATCTGCGTTATCGCCGCAGCAACTCAGTGAGACGTTGCTCGATTTGATTACGCATCCAAACAAACGCCTTGCTATGGCGATAGCCAGCCACGCGTTAGCCAAACCCTTAGCAACAACAATTGTTGCAGAACACTGTTTAGAGGTTAGTTGTGAGCCATAAGAATAATTTTACTGTGCCTGAAATGCGACGTATTAAAACCATCCACTTCATTGGAATAGGTGGCGTTGGTATGAGTGGCATCGCCGAAGTGTTATTAACCCAAGGTTATCGAGTTACAGGATCCGATCCCGCACGTAATCAAGTAACCGCACGTTTAGAAAAATTAGGCGCCCATGTTTTTCATACGCACAGTGCAGAAAATGTGATTGATGCTGATGTGGTTGTTGTATCTAGTGCGATTCAAAACGACAACCCAGAAATTATGAAAGCAAGAGAATTGCGCATTCCTATCGTTGCACGTGCAGCGATGCTCGCTGAACTAATGCGCTTTCGTTATGGTATTGCCGTTGCAGGTACGCATGGTAAAACCACCACCACCAGTTTAATTTCAAGTATTTTAGCGCAAGGGGGATTAGATCCTACTTTCGTGATTGGTGGCAAATTAAATAGTGCTGATACCAATGCGCGTTTGGGCGCGAGCCGTTACTTGGTTGCTGAAGCGGATGAGAGCGATGCTTCTTTCTTGCATCTTCATCCTATGGTAGCGATTGTTACCAATATTGATACCGATCATTTAGGTACTTACGACAACGATTTTTCTAAATTGAAAGATACGTTTGTACAGTTTTTACATAATCTGCCGTTTTATGGTTATGGCGTGGTGTGTATTGATTGCCCAGTGGCCGAATCGATTCTTCCTCTGGTGGCACGTCCCATACTAACCTATGGTTTTAATGAAAAAGCAGATTATTGCGCAACGAATTACCAACAACATGGCACACAATGCCGCTTTGAAGTGCGCCGTCCTAATCGACCTACGTTAGAAATACAATTAAATTTACCCGGTAAGCATAACGTACTGAATTCACTCGCTGCGATCGCTGTGGCATCAGAAGAAGGCGTGAGTGACGACGCTATCTGTCAATCACTTGCTGAGTTTGCCGGTATTGGTCGACGTTTCCATATCCATGGTGAATATCATTCACCCAAAGGCAATGCATTGGTTATTGAAGACTATGGTCACCATCCGCAAGAAGTGCGCGTGACCATTGAAGCAGCAAGAGGCGCTTGGCCAGACAAGCGTTTAGTGATGGCTTTCCAACCACATCGTTATACGCGTACCAGTATGTTGTTTGAAGATTTCACCGATGTGTTATCGAATGTGGATGTATTAGTGTTGCTGGAAGTGTATGCCGCGGGCGAAGAGCCGATTGCGGGCGCAGATAGCCGTACGTTGTGTCGTTCGATCAGACAGCGCGGCAGTGTTGATCCGATTTTTGTACAATCGGTATCACAATTACGTGAAGTGCTTGATAACGTCTTAATGGCCGATGATGTGTTATTTTTACAAGGCGCCGGGAATATTGGCGCTGCAGCATTGGAATTAGTAGGGCAGCCTTTAATACAGAAGGCAGGAACTTGAACGCGATCCCCTTGCTACCGGGCGAAGTTTTTGAAGAGGCTTTAGCACCTTGGACCAGTTGGCGTATTGGTGGCCGAGCCGAGCGCTTTTATAGTCCACCAACCACTGAGTTATTAGCTCAATACCTTAATTTATTGCCAGCTGGAACGCCTGTGACATGGTTAGGTCTTGGTAGCAATGTGCTCATTCGCGATGCAGGCATTCAAGGTGCGGTGATTGGCATGCGTCAAATGCAAGCGTTATATCAACAAGCAGACGGTACTATCTTTGCACAAGCTGGTGTGACTTGTGCGAAATTTGCCAGGTTCTGTAGTCGTTTAGGATTTCCAGATGCCGTGTTTTTCGCTGGGATCCCAGGCACCATTGGTGGTGCTTTGGCAATGAATGCAGGCGCCTTTGGTGGCGAAACGTGGGAATGGGTTGAATCGGTTACCGTCATGGATCGTCAAGGGGTGAGTCAAGTACGCTTGCCTAGCGATTATGAAATAGGCTATCGAAGCGTGAAACAAAAAATGGCATCCGAGGAGAACGTTTTTGTTTCAGGACTCTTTCGTTTCAAACATCAAGCAAACTCAGATGGCATGAGCAATATTAAAGAATTGCTGCGCAAGCGTTCTCAATCACAACCGATTGGTACTTGGAACTGTGGCTCAGTTTATCGCAATCCACCGGGTGATTTTGCAGCTAGACTAATAGAGGCATGCCAATTGAAAGGCTATCGCGTGGGCGATGCCATGGTATCCCCAAAACACGCCAATTTTATTATTAATTGCGAGAATGCCAGTGCTCATGATGTCGAAACACTCATGAATACTATCGAATCATCCGTTCTAGATAAGTTTGGCATACGTTTACACGCAGAAGTGAAAATTCTGGGTCAAACAAAGGACACAAAATAATGGCAAAGATCATTCATCATTACGAATCGTTTACTGAGACTTCCATCACACGCAACAATGTGCCAAATGCCAGTGCAAATGAATTTGGCAAAGTCGCTGTGCTTTTTGGCGGTGATTCTTCTGAACGTTCTGTCTCATTGCAAAGTGGGCAATGTGTACTTGATGCCTTGTTACGCCAAGGTGTGAATGCCTGCGGTATTGACGTTAATCAAGATGTGGCGCAAAAGCTGATTGAAGGTAAATACGATCGCGCGTTTGTTGCTCTGCACGGTTCAGGCGGTGAAGATGGCGTGATCCAAGGTTTGCTGCAAATGCTCAAACTGCCTTTTACCGGTAGCAATGTTGCGGCTTCTGCGTTAGCCATGGATAAAGCCCGTGCAAAATTGGTCATGGATGGTTTGCGTATTCCAACACCGGCCTTTGGGGTTGCTAAAACATTAGCGCAAGCTGAAGTTATTTCGCAAAAAATAGGTTTTCCAGTGTGTGTCAAACCTGTCTCAGAAGGCTCAAGCATTGGTGTCACACGCGTAAATGAGATGGCGCAATTGTCGAACGCATTTGCTAAAGCCGTTTGCTATGGCGATGTTGTTATTGAAAAATGGATTGAAGGTAAGAATCTTACCGTTGCGATCGTGGGTGAACAGGTGTTGCCGTCCATTGAAATACGCACCAACAATGAGTTTTATGATTTCACTGCTAAGTATGAATCTGATGAAACGCAATACATTTGCCCTGCACCATTATCTATGGCGAAAGAACGCAACATCCGTGCACTCGCAAAACGGGCATTCCATGCGTTAGGATGTGAAGGGTGGGGTCGTGTTGATTTCATGCAAGACAGCGAAGGTAAGTGTTGGGTATTGGAAGTAAACACGATCCCAGGAATGACCTCGCATAGCTTAGTTCCAATGGCTGCAAAGGCCGCAGGCATGGACTTTGATAAGCTGGTCCTACGGATTTTACAAACGACCCTGGTAGCGGTAGAACCTGAAAAATTAGTTGGCATACCAGCTTGATTGGTGTTGATAAACGATGGTGAAAACGCCGCGACAAAAAATTCGTCATGCCATCGAAAAGCGGCATAAACCACCCACCCAGATCTGGAAACGACTGGGGATGGGGGTTAGCGCGTTTTGTCTTTTTTTTATGGTGGGCTACGCCTCCTGTTGGTTTTTAGATCCCGTTAATTGCCCGCTAACCTCCTTAAAATTGGTAGGTGACAAACAGCATGTTGCCCAAACCGAGCTTTACCAAATTGTGATCCCTGAAATGAAAGCGGGCTTTTTTCAATTGAATGTGGCCGCTATTCGAGCGCAATTGTTGGCATTACCTTGGGTAAAACAAGTGGATGTCAGGAAAGTGTGGCCTAATCAGTTAGTCATTCACTTTGAAGAGCATACCCCCGCCGCAATTTGGGGGGATTCAGGGCTATTAAGTGAACAAGGGATCTTATTTAAACCGGATTTCTCGCATCTTAAATTACCAGAATTACCCGTATTAAATGGCCCAGAAGGTCGATTTAGTACCGTATGGCAGCAATATCTTGAAATGGAAAAGATGTTAGCGCCTTTGCAGCTTCATATCACACATCTCGTTCTTGCTCCTCGCGGTGCCTGGGAATTGCAATTATCGAATGGGATAACAATTATTTTGGGTACCCACGATATTTTAGCGCGGTTACACCGGTTTATTCGTGTCTATGATAAGCACTTCGCGGCTAAACAATCACAGATGGCTTATGTCGATTTGCGATATACCAGTGGCATTGCGGTGGGTTGGAAATAAGGACGCCTAACCAAAATTCACAGCATAGCGAGGTGGAATGGATAAATTTTGTGTTTATTTCAAACTAATTGCTGAATAGGCGTGGGGTTTATGCATAATTTGGTTTATGCTAATGACAATAGTTTTAGGACTCGCCGGGATAATGGATTATTGATAACAAGGGAGACATGAGTTAAATGTCTAAAAGACCGGACAAAAATTTAATTGTTGGACTCGATATTGGTACTTCGAAAGTCGTTGCGATTGTTGGCGACATTTCCGCTGAAGGAAACATTGAGGTAATTGGCATCGGTTCACATCCTTCCCTCGGATTAAAAAGGGGAGTGGTTGTCAACATAGAGTCTACTGTTCAATCCATTCAACGTGCTATCGAAGAAGCTGAATTAATGGCAGGCTGCCAGATCCATTCCGTATTTACGGGGATTGCAGGAAGCCATATTCGAAGCCTGAATTCCCATGGAATTGTGGCTATTCGTGAACACGAAGTGACCCAAGCCGATGTTGATCGCGTTATTGATGCCGCTAAAGCCGTTGCGATCCCAGCCGATCAAAAAATTCTTCATATCTTGCCGCAGCAATTCATTATCGACACACAAGATGGGATCAAAGAACCTATTGGAATGTCAGGTGTGCGACTTGAGGCAAAGGTTCACATGGTGACCGGCAGCGTTAGCGCGGCACAAAATATTATTAAATGCATCCGTCGTTGTGGTCTTGAAGTGGATGACATTATTCTTGAGCAATTAGCTTCCAGCTATGCCGTTCTTACTGAAGATGAAAAAGAGCTTGGTGTTTGCTTAGTCGACATTGGGGGTGGTACCACAGATATCGCTGTTTTCACCCATGGTTCAATTCGTCATACCGCGGTCATTCCGGTTGCTGGCGATCAAGTTACCAATGATATTGCAGTCGCATTACGGATCCCAACACAAAACGCTGAAGCAATTAAATTGAAATATGCTTGCGCATTAAGAAAGTTGGCTAATAATGAGGAGATGGTTGATGTGCCTGGTGGTACAGATAGACCAGCTCGACAACTGTCACGAGCAACCTTAGCAGAAGTGGTTGAGCCACGTTACGAAGAGTTACTCAGCTTAGTACAAGCTGAGTTGCAACGCCAAGGCTTAGAAGAAATGATAGGCTCTGGTATTGTAGTAACCGGTGGCAGCGCACAAATGCCAGGTGTGGTTGAATTAGCCGAAGATATTTTCCGCATGCCAGTTCGTCTTGGTTTACCACGTAACATAACTGGTTTGGTTGATGTTCAACGCAACCCGATTTACTCTACAGGCATTGGCTTACTCCTTTATGGCAGACAACAACAGTTGGAACGTCATATGGATGTTTCCGCAGGTCAGCGATTGTCTGGCGTGTGGGGTAAAGTTAAACGTTGGTTTCAGGGGAATTTTTAGTTCAGAATATAATACTTAGATGGGTGCAGACCATTAAGTACACGACAGTGCCAAAGGAGCAAAGATGAGTCAAATGTTTGAACTGCTGGATAGTTATCCTCAAACCGCCGTAATTAAAGTTATTGGTGTCGGTGGCGGTGGTGGCAATGCCATTGAACACATGGTTAGCGCGGATATTGAAGGCGTAGAATTTATTTGTGCCAATACTGATGCACAAGCGCTACGTAACTCCGCTGCACGCACAGTTTTACAACTGGGCGGCGACGTAACTAAAGGTTTAGGTGCTGGGGCGAATCCAGAAATTGGTCGTCAAGCTGCCTTAGAAGATCTCGATCGTATTCGTGAAGTTTTACAAGGCGCCGATATGGTGTTCATCACTGCCGGTATGGGCGGTGGTACGGGTACTGGTGGTGCTCCAGTGGTTGCAGAAATTGCGAGAGAACTGGGCGCATTAACGGTTGCGGTGGTCACAAGACCATTTCCTTTTGAAGGCCGCAAACGCATGTTGATCGCTGAAGAAGGTATTCGTTCCTTAAGCCAGCATGTTGATTCTTTAATTACGATCCCTAACGAAAAATTATTAACTGTATTGGGCAAAGGCGTAACATTGCTTGATGCATTCCGTGCAGCGAACAATGTGTTATTAGGCGCAGTACAAGGTATTGCTGAACTGATTACACGTCCTGGCTTAATTAACGTCGACTTTGCAGACGTTCGTACAGTTATGTCTGAAATGGGTATCGCAATGATGGGTACTGGCACCGCACGTGGTGAAAACCGCGCTCGTGTTGCTGCTGATGCCGCTATCTCTAGCCCCTTATTAGACGATATTGATTTAGCGGGTGCTAAAGGCGTATTGGTTAACGTTACCGCAGGTATGGATTTGTCTATTTCTGAATTTGAAGAAGTGGGCGATGCGATTAAGAATTTCACCTCAGATAACGCAACCGTTATCGTGGGTACCGTGATTGATCCACAAATGACTGACGACTTACGTGTAACCTTAGTTGCAACCGGTCTTGGTAGTCACAAAGCTGGCTCACCTTGGGCAGAAGAGCAAGAATCGCGTGAAAGCTTCCGCCAAATGCGTCAAGGCGCATTGAAAAAGACCCATGTAACGACCTCTACGACCGCTCGTACGAAAGAAACAGCGACCGAAGAGCTAGATTATCTTGATATTCCTGCTTTTTTACGTCGTCAAGCAGACGACTAAATGCAGATTAGATGTATAATGATGTCCCATTGAGTCATTGTATAGTTTAGTTAAAGGAACGCAGGTGGCATGTTAAAGCAAAGAACTTTAAAAAATGTGATTAGGGCAACGGGGGTAGGAGTCCATACTGGTGAAAAGGTCTTCCTAACCTTGCGCCCTGCGCCTGCGAACACTGGCATCATATTTGTACGAGTAGATTGTAATCCCCCTGTGGAGATTCCTGCTCGCCCAGAATATGTTGGTGATACCTCATTTTGCACCACCTTGGTCAAAGATGGTGTGCGCGTCGGAACGGTTGAGCACTTGCTTTCTGCATTAGCGGGCTTGGGCATCGACAACGTCATTATCGAACTGAGTGCGCCTGAAGTGCCGATTATGGATGGCAGCTCCGGACCGTTCGTCTTTTTGATTCAGTCAGCTGGTATAAAGGAGCTTAATGCTCCCAAGCGCTTTATCAAAATTAAGAAAGCGGTTGAAGTGCGAGATGGCGACAAGATTGCCCGCATTGAACCTTATGATGGGTTTAAAGTTTCCTTTACCATCGATTTCGATCATCCGGTTTTCCGTAATGGCGGCCAGAAATCTACTTTAGATTTCACTTCGATGTCTTATATCAAACAAGTAAGCCGTGCTAGAACGTTTGGTTTCTTGTCTGATTTCGAATGGTTACGTGAAAAGAACTTAGCATCCGGTGCGAGTTTAGATAACGCGATTGTCCTCGATGAATACAAAGTATTAAACGAAGATGGCTTACGTTATGACGATGAATTTGTTCGTCATAAAGTACTTGATGCAATCGGCGATTTATATTTATTAGGTTACGGTTTAATTGGCGCTTTCCATGGCGTTAAATCTGGCCATACCCTAAACAATAAATTGATCCGCGCATTGCTTGCAGAAGAACATGCTTATGAAATTGTGAATTTCGAAGATAAGCAAACTGCACCGATTACGTATGCGGCGCCGGAGTTAATGGGCGAGCCGGTACCAGCG
>CAZCXZ010000061.1:11860-13318 GCA_964502705.1 Uncultured Candidatus Berkiella sp.
GCTTTTTTTTGCCCCCTCCCTAACCCTCCCCCGCGTAGCGGGAGAGGGGACCAGATCGGGGAATCAAGATCTCTGCCCCTCTCCCGCTTGCGGGGGAGGGAGCTCCAGAACGCTCGAAGAGCGCGATGGAGCGGGTGGGGGCTATTTATGCTTCGCTAATCTTTCCAAACTCGCCGTCAATTTATCTTCAACGCCATTAATCTTAAGGCTATCAGCCAACGCCTGGATACGTTCTGCATTTTCAGGTGATAATTTTTTGGGGACATGGGGTTCAACGATAGGCGTGCATTCGGCAAGTGTTGGGATCATCACCGTCTCAATTTTAATTTGAATCGAGCAAAGCCCAAACCAATCTTTGTAGGTACGTAGCTTGCTTAATAAAACAGGCGTGTGGTAACGTAAACGAGTCGCAAAGGCGGCGCTCTGCGTCAGTAAGGTTAAAACGCCTTTATCGTAGTATCCCACTCGGCAATGTGCTATTAGTTCAGAATCAAGCACTTGTTCTAAGGTGTTGTTTAAAGCTGAAATAGCTTGAGCTTGCTCAATTAACTTGCTAAGGGTTGAACCTTCGCCTGTGAGCAGGTTACTGACAAGATAACTCGATGAGGTCATGGATGAAGCATCATGTTGAAACACCTAATCACTATTCTATGCGTTTGAAGACAAGTTTCCAAATAAGTTATCAAACCGCCATTTTTTCACTGCTGGGTATGGTGTTGGTTGTCCTATCTTCCTTGTGGGGAGGGTATCAATTAGCTTGTTCAAAAATGGCAAAATATCCTATGGCACAGCCAATCGTGGAACAGCAATCGATTGAGCCATTAAGCGATGAACACTTACAGGTGTTAACGCAACATATCGGTCGCATTGAAGCGAATCTCATGCGCATTAACGCACTGGGTGAACGGCTGGTTTTATCGGCACATCTTGACCCCCAAGAATTCGATTTTAGTCATGATGTGCCCGTTGGCGGCACCTTTATGCGAGAGAATACGCATGAGGAACTCTTAACCACGGTTCATCAATTAAGTGCCATGCTCGATAAACGTTATGCTCAATTAATGACGTTGCACCAAACCTTGCAACTGCATTGGGGGCAACGAGAGTTATGCTTTTCAGGGGTGGGGAAAGCGGTCACTAATGGCTGGATATCCTCCTTTTTTGGCCCCCGATATGACCCTTTTACCGGCCGTAAAGCTTGGCATGCTGGTGTGGATATTGTTGGCAAGGAAGGCTCTGAAATAAAAGCTCTCGCAGCAGGAGTGGTTAGTTTCGCGAATACCAAAGGAGGTTATGGCCATTTTATCGAAATCAAACACAGTAATGGCTTAACCACACGTTACGGGCACAATAAGGAATTGTTGGTGAGATCAGGGCAAGTTGTTAGAAAAGGGCAGACGATTGCTTTGCTGGGCTCAAGTGGCCGTTCGACAGGTCCTCACCTACACTTAGAAGTGC
>CAZCXZ010000061.1:13328-20860 GCA_964502705.1 Uncultured Candidatus Berkiella sp.
ATGGCCAAGCCGTTGATCCAGGTGACTATTTTCCGGACTTTAAAAGAAATAAGTCAACTTAATAAATTTTATTACCTGGGATAAAATGACCTTATTTATGATATATTTGCTACAGAACCCATGCCATTCTTTGCAGCAGGGGTTAGCCAACGTCTTACACACAATGATGGAAGAGATATGTTTAGTGGATTTTTAAAAGCCATTTTTGGTAGCCGTAACCAACGCTTGATTAAGCGCTATCGCAAACAGGTAGAGCAGATAAACGCTTTAGAGCCTAGCTATGAAAAGCTGAGCGATGAAGAAATTTTGCAAAAAACGGCATCCTTCAAAGAACGCTTCCAAAAGGGTGAGACGCTCAACCATTTATTACCAGAAGCTTTTGCCCTGGTTCGAGAAGCCGGAAAGCGCACATTGAAAATGCGCCATTTTGATGTGCAGTTGATTGGTGGCATGGTATTACATGACGGCAAAATTGCTGAAATGTCGACCGGTGAAGGTAAAACCTTAATGGCAACTTTGCCCGTCTATTTGAATTCATTAGCGGGTTCGGTGCATGTGGTTACGGTTAACGATTACTTAGCACGTCGCGATGCGCAGTGGATGGGGCCTTTATATCGCGCATTAGGATTAACGGTTGGTGTCGTTGTACCAAGAATGCGTCAAGAAGTGAAAAAGGAAAGCTACTTGGCCGATGTGGTTTATGCAACCAATAACGAATTAGGTTTTGATTATCTGCGCAATAAGATGGCCTTTAGTGCAGATGAATGTTTACAAAAAGAATTACATTTTGCGATTGTCGATGAAGTCGACTCCATTCTCATCGATGAAGCGCGTACCCCATTAATTATTTCAGGCCAAGCGGAAGATAGTTCAGATCTCTATATCCGCATGAATGAAATTGCACCGCAATTGACCGCTCAAAAAGTGAAAGATGGTCCTGGCGATTATTCAATTGATGAGAAAGCTAAACAGATCGCATTGACAGAAGAAGGGCATAATCGCGTTGAAGCTTTGTTGGTTAAAGACGGCTTATTAACGTCGGGCAAAAGCCTTTATGATCCTGCGCATATTGGACTGCTACATCATTTAAATGCGAGCCTGCGTGCACATGCAATTTTCAAACGCGATGTTGATTACCTTGTTCATAATAACGAAGTCGTTATCGTCGATGAGCACACTGGGCGTACCATGCCAGGACGTCGTTGGTCTGACGGTTTACATCAAGCGGTTGAAGCTAAAGAGCGAGTGGCGATTCAAAGCGAAAACCAAACGCTGGCTTCGATTACCTTCCAAAACTTTTTCAGGCTCTATGGCAAATTAGCAGGCATGACCGGAACTGCAGATACAGAAGCCTATGAGTTCCAACAAATTTATGGTTTAGAAGTGGTTGTTATTCCTACAAATAGACCTTGTGTTCGCCAAGATCATGCAGACGTTATTTACTTAACGAAAGAAGAAAAATTTGAATCAATTGTTGAAGAAATTAAAGCTTGTGCGAAGATAGGGCAGCCTGTTTTAGTTGGTACGGTTTCGATTGAAACATCAGAATTGTTATCAAATATTTTGCAGCAACATAAAATTAAACACCAAGTATTAAATGCAAAATTCCATGATCAAGAAGCGCAAATTGTTGCTGAAGCAGGCCGTCCTGGTGCAGTAACGATTGCGACCAACATGGCAGGCCGAGGAACCGATATTGTATTGGGTGGTTCCAAAGAATCTGAAATTCGCGCTTTGGAAAATCCAACGCCTGAACAGATTGAAGCGATTCATAAAGAATGGCAGATCCGCCACGATGCCGTTAAGAAGGCCGGTGGTTTACATATTATTGGAACAGAACGACATGAATCACGTCGGATTGATAATCAGCTAAGAGGCCGTGCAGGTCGCCAAGGCGATCCAGGTTCATCACGTTTCTACTTGTCCTTAGAAGACAACCTGATGCGGATCTTTGGTTCGGATAAAATGGCGAACTTAATGCGTCGATTAGGGGTGCAACGAGGCGAGTCGATAACCCACCCTTGGGTATCACGTGCCATTGAAAATGCACAACGTAAAGTTGAAGGTCATAACTTTGATATTCGTAAGCAATTGCTTGAATACGACAACGTTGCAAATGATCAACGTAAAGTGATGTACGATCAACGTGATGCATTAATGGCAACTGAAGATATTTCAGAGAACATTGTGTCAATTCGTGAATCGGTAGTGAACACCGTTATTTCAGAACATATTCCGCCACAAAGCGTTGAAGATATGTGGGATATTGAAGGCTTAGAAAAAGCGCTGGATGCGGACTTTGGTCTAAAATTACCAATTCAACAATGGCTTGAAACCGAAAAAGATTTACATGAAGAATTGTTACGACAACGCATATTGCAAGAAGTAACAAAAGTTCATGAAGCAAAAGAAGCGCGTATTGGTGCCGATATGATGCGACGTTTTGAGAAGTCGGTTATGTTGCATGCGCTTGATACGCATTGGAAAGATCATCTTTCACAAATGGAATATTTACGCCAAAGCATTTTCTTACGAGGATACGCGCAAAAAGATCCACGACAAGAATATAAGCGTGAAGCCTTTAATCTGTTTACCGCATTGCTTGAAAGCATTAAACGCCAAGTGATTAGCATTTTAACGATTGTTGAAATTGAAGCGGCATCTGATGTAGAAGCGGCAGAAGCTTTGGACGCAGAGCGTCGTGAATTTAATAATCAAGCCATGGAGTTTCGTCATCCGCAAGCAAGTAGCATAGCGCTTAGCGAAGAAGAACAAGAAGCCATGAATATGAATCAAAAAATGACTGGTACTAACGGTGGCAGCAGTAATGTGGTTCAGATGGGCAACAAGGTTGGTCGAAATGAAAACTGTCCTTGTGGCTCCGGTAAGAAGTTTAAACACTGCCATGGACGCATAGGCTAATATGCGCATTCCGGTTGCCGTTGGTGTTGTGATTAACGAGCATGGGCAAGTGCTGATTGCAAAGCGCTTAGCCCATCAGCACCAAGGCGACTGCTGGGAATTTCCGGGCGGCAAAATCGAAGCGAATGAAAACGAAAGCCAAGCCCTTAAACGTGAACTCTTCGAAGAAGTAGGCATAACCGTCACTCATCATGAGCCATGGATGATTGTTGAACACGACTATCACGACAAAGCGGTTTCCTTAAAAGTACATAAAATTACTGCCTTTCATGGAGAACCTCGTGGCTGTGAAGGCCAAGTGGTTAAGTGGGTTCTGCCTTCAGCGTTACTCAGTTTGCCTTTCCCGATGGCGAATCAATCTATCGTACAAGCACTGCTAGCAACCTGAACCCACCCCTTTTACACTCTACATATTTGACGGCGAGTGACAGGATCGGTTATCAAATTATCTCTTCTTACATCTTCCAGTCCATAAAGCCTACAAATTTGGTTAACATCATTTTTGTATAGATTAAGTATTTTACGCTTATAACTGGAGCAAAGAACGTCAAGACTAGATTGAAATCGATTGCGTTCATTACGGATACCTAATTGCACACGATGAAAGTGAGCATAGATGGTAACTGCCTTTTCGATATTCGAAAGCTGGCGATTGTTATGCATTTCTAGCAATATGAATTCCAGATCTTGGATTGCTTGTATACGACGTGCGCCCTTACTTGATATGCTTTTGCCTATATTTTTCATAAACTGACGCATGGGGCTGTTTTCTCTTTCAATACGGTCATAAACGGCATTAAGATCATCATTTAAGAAATCAAGTTCACATTCAGGTTGTGGTAATGCTGCAGCCACTCGGGTTCTGGTGGGCGTTAAAAGCTGTTGTTGACGTAGGGCGTTTAACAATGCTTCTGCTTGATTTTCAGTGTCAGAATTTTCATCAAGGTCGCGATCATATTCTTCGTCATAGCTCGAATCTTCTAAATCAGGACTTTCAGACAAAGCATGTAATCGATTAAATTCAGCTTGATCGAGTGTATTAAGGCGAGTAATCATTTTGTTAATTGCCACTGTGCCATAACCTTTAGCCGCCGCTTGCATAGCATTGTGCGCAACATTTTCTACGTAATCCCAACGTGGGTCACACATCCAAAGATCATTTGATTGCTTGTCTCGATAGACTGCCCAGGTGTGCACGCCGATGTGCGTTCCATGTTGGATCTGTGAACGATATTGTCTAACCGTTCCTGCTGGTAAAACGTTATTTCGCACTAGTTCTGCTAAAATACAAGCAGCAAGAGGGCCTTTATGGCGACAAACTAAAAGTTTATTCTGCAATAATTCATCCATGGTAATGACAGGTGACAAGGTTGTATTCATCAAACGTTTTTTATCAACAATATAATCATTTAAACGTTTATCAAGGCCTGCTTCAACTTCGTGTCTGGATAAACCCGGTTGGCTGGTTAGCGCATTCACAATACGATTCACTTCGGACAAAATTGCAGGAATATTACCTTTGAGTTGTTTACATTGATCGATAGCATAAGTCTTGAGATCTTCAATAATAGGGCTACTTTCATCAAAGAGCAGATGTTCACGTGCATCACTGCTGCCTATCGATGCCCATGAAGTATTGGTTGCTGCAACCCAATTAATTTGAGCATTAATTTTGTGCCATGTTTTATTATCAAAAGATTTTGTGGCAGCGTTACCGAATTTGTGATCGGATAAAATCGTACGACCTATAAAAGAGGGTAGATTGAAAAGTAGCATATTGTAATTTCCCCATTATTTAATACTCTCCTGAAGATTGTGCTATTTGCATAGATTTTTTTGTATCCAAAAAATGCTTAGAAAACCCGTCCTGTCGTCATAATGCATTGAATCTATTTGAAAATCTTAGCAATGCCCTCGATAAGTGCTTAATTTCTTCTGACGGCAGGTGGATTTTATAGCAGGTAATGCGCTAATAGGTGTATTTCACGTGTTTTTACCCGCAAAATGTAAAACTAATTGCTTGGTTATTAAGTCCTTATTAATAGAGCGTAGAGCTAAAAATGCGTGGAGGTACGCGCAATGTGGGGTTTTAATGTAGGAATGACGTCTGAAGAATGGAATGACACAAATGATTCCATATACTATTTGAACTATCTATTAATGAGTGTTGAACAACTAGCAGCAGAGAGAGAATCCCTGCAAGCAGTAGTTGATTATGAAATTGCTTTGGCTCAAATGGATATAGAAGAAGTACGCACCGATAATGAAAGTGCCATGCTTAAAGGCCAAGAAGCTGAAGAATCAATTCGAATATATGAAGCACTAAAGAAAAAATATGTTACAACAATCCAAGATTTGGGTGGGGTAGAACAAGTACTAAAGGATCTGGAAAACTACATTGTTGGCAAACTGGGTGACGAAAATTGTCGTGCCATGGTTGAAAAAAGAAAATATGATAAAAAAGATCCTCTTGAGGTTAAGCAACTAAAAACAGCGCTGCGCGCAATCCTAGACGATTCCCCGAGTCCTCCTAGCCATTTTGGTAGTTTTTTACACCCTGCCGCAACAGGACATATTGGCCCTTCTTGGGGAAGTGGTGCAGGAAATGGTCGAGAAGTGTTAGCACACTTTTGGCTTGCAGCTTCCGATCCTGATATGACATTAGCAGCGGACGATGAGCCATCGCGTGAACAATGTATTCGAGCAGAAAAGATGGTTGTGATAGCAGGATTAAGTGATATTCGTAGAGGTCATAATGATGGTTCCTATTCTCCAGTCGATGCGGACTTTGATGATGGCTCTTGTGCTCCTGGGACGTGGGGCAGAATAGCTAAAATGCATGTCCACAATACGTTAACCCAAATGCAAATGACGCCATCTACCATGAGCCCCGCTCCTAAATTTAAAGATCATATGGAACCATTTATTATTGAAAGGTTCAAAATATGCAGTTTGCAGCAGCAATTGCAAATGATTAATGCACTTAACAATCAATTTATTAGTGGCGAAAAATCTTATGAAGATGCTCCATTTGCAACCTTTGAGCAATTTATTGGTGATATAAATCAGAGTCGCGCGTTACGCAGAGCCTATATTGATGAAATGGCCAATCAATATGGTAAAACGAGTGAATTGATGCAGGGTAAATATCTTGACCATAATCATCTTAAATTAGCGCACATCACTTTCACGGAAGAACTCGTTAAAATGAAACAAGCGCCAACTCTTGATTTGGTTACGCGCTTACAGAACATTGCCATAAGCAGTTTATTTAACCCTGTAATTAACCAAGTAAAAGCCGAGCTGGGTTCTATGTCGGAAGTTAAGAAAGCTCGTGATGCTTTAGTTAGAATTGCACAATCACAAAAATCAACTTTAAAATTGTTAGAAAATATTAACGCTAAAATACAAAATCTTGATCGCAAAGCGAGTGATTTTAGTTCGCAGCTAGAGACGCTAAAAAAAGAGAAGACGGTGCTTTCAGCGCGTTTCTCTGTACTGGTGGTCAACAAGGAAAATCAAGAAAAGGTTATTATAGATGTTGCTAAAAAGAACATCGTTGCCAAGGTTAAACCCATTATTCAAGAAAACCTGGTTGTTAGCACGGAGCAGGTTGATAAGTTGATTGCACAGTTAATACCCCAAGATGTCGTGAAGGCTGCTGCGCTTCAAGCTGTTCAGAAACCTGTCAAGCCAGAAGTGGTAGTAGACTCCGTAGGCGTATCACCTGAATTAAACGGGATCACATTTGAAACACTAAGGAATCACCATGCTTATAAGCTATTTGCGCAAAGCTTTCAAGCTCAAAGAAAATCTCCTGAAGAAGTTGAAAAGTTAACGAATGCAAGAGTGCTTAAGGCTATTTTGCAAATAAATAACCCAGATCACGATGCTGATAAGATAATGGCATTGATAGAGGAATGGCAAAGTGCAAATACTAGGATTTCGCCAAAGGTTGCAGTGAGCGGCCCAGCAAACATAGCGACAACAAAAGCGCCAGTTGATGCGGTTGAACAATTAATTGATAAATTGAGTTTTGTGAAGCAAATTGAGTATGCAGAAAGGTTGGCAGGACTCCCAACATCAAATTATCCAAGCAGAGCGAATGAAACACTATCAGATATTGAAAATCCCAAAGTGATTGATTTTGATAAGGCCTTAAAACGACTTAATTCTATTATAAAAGCAACGAAGGAGAATGGACAAAAACAGTATGCGGATAAAGCAGAGCAAGTCAAATTAACTATCGCAAACCACTATTATCAGTTAGCAGTAAATGTTGGTGCTGCTAATATGGCTATCTATAATGATGCGATTGCTAAAGCTCAAGCTTGTGGTCTCAATTGTGATCTCGGTTTTGACCCCCAGATTGTGAAAAGACAAGGTCTTGATCAAGCTGTGATTAATCCAAGGTGGTTGATGGGTATCAAAGCACACAATGAAGATGTTGAAGGCGCTTTTAAACTTAATAGTGCGGCTGTCAGCAAAAAAATTAGCGATCTTCGTTATGATAATTTATTCAAGTCCTTTAGTGACTTTGCTTTAAAAGACGCATCTCAAGTGAGAAATGCCGAAGTGGCATTAGAGGCAGCATTTGACAATTACTTTAT
>CAZCXZ010000062.1:0-20337 GCA_964502705.1 Uncultured Candidatus Berkiella sp.
AGCCGTTCTGTTTCTCTGATCTCAGCCTCATGATGAGGACCACCACAAAACACGGTATCGTAATGATCAAAAGCTCCTTTACGATAAATCATATGAGTGCTCACCAACGAATGAAATACATACACGTAATGCACAGGATGAACCGAACGTTTTAGATGATACTTTTCTAAATCAGGCATGGTTAATATCATTAAACGAGCGTTAATGCTCTTAAACAGCAACGTACGAATTAAGCCGCTTCCTATATAAAATGCTTTGATACTAGGATTATTCAACTTAAATATCGGATCATCAATTTGAGATGTTAAATACGTGATAGGTTGTTTATATGTTTTTGTTAAATAATTGATGATTTGATCGAAATGTACCCAATACGCTTGGCTTTCTGAATAGAAAACAACTTCTCTCCAGACTGATGGAAGAGCATTAAATTGTTTGCAGCCTTGCCAAGCTTTAAATAAATCAATCATTGCACATCTCAGATGTTAACTCGGCCAATAATTTATCAGGGCTGATTTTGACAGGATTATTTTGCATTCTTTCAAGATTCACTGAATTTACTAACGCTTGGAATTGATGTTTATTGTTTATACCAAAAGCACTAAAATCACTTGCCAATCCAACTTGGTTCATTAATTCTATAAATTGATTCGCACAAGCATTAGCATCAGCTGCATTCAGTAGCTCAAGAAGCTGATGCATAGTTTGTTCATGATAAGCTTTTCCACGAACACCATTGATGCTCTCTTCGTTATAATTAGCATTGATTTTCATAAATATTGGCATATTCAACGCAACAGCATGGCCATGTGGTATATCATAATTCATTGTCAGAGCATATGATAATGCATGTGGCGCTGTTGTTTTAGAAATGTCAATTGCTTTACCTGAAAAATGTGCTGCGAACATTATTTTGTCTCGAGCATTCGACTCAGGCTTTTCAACAGACTCGAGCAAATTTCTTGTACATAATTTTATTGCATAGCGAGCATACCTTTGACTTTTGGACGTAGCATTAACCGACCAAAAAGACTCAATAGCCTGTGTAAATGCATCAAAGGCTGTCACAGCAGCAAGATAGGAAGACATCCCCCACGTTAACGCGGGATCAATAATCACATGATCAGGTAACATGTAAGGGTGTGCGATCGAAAATTTCTCTTTCTGAATGTAAAGTACGGAAAAATGTGTTGCTTCGCTGCCTGTACCAGCAGTCGTTGGGACGGCTATTAAGGGCTTCGCTTTGGTGGTAATACCTGTCTTAGAATTCTGAAGATTCAAGGTCAAGTTATTGCTTGGCACAGAAAATAAGTTAACCATTTTTGCCATATCTAAAACACTGCCACCGCCAATGGCAAGAACCAAAGATGCTTCACTCTCGTTTAATAAAGCAGCACCTTTAATAACATCTTCAATCCTGGGATTTTTTTCAAAATCAAAAAAATGGATCGCATGGATATTGAGATCTTTTAAGACTTTACTTAACGACAACTTAATATCAGCATTATCAAATGAGGACTTTCCATGAAGTAAAAATATAGTATGTGGACTATAAAATTGCAGTATTTGCTTTAGCTTTTCTGCAAAGCAATTTCGTCCAAAATAGCTTTTTTTTAAATGCATTGAACAAAACTCATTAATTTATGCTTATTTTCAGCAGGCGTTGAGGTTGGACGACCTAAATCTTTACGGTGCCCCTTTTGCGTTTTAATTTCTAACAACATACGACCCGGTTTATTTTGCATCATGTTCAAGTTAGCAACTATATCAAGCGCAGTGCTAGCCACGGCGACCTGTGTATACCCACACGCCTTTGCAATTTCTGGCAAGTTAATAAAAGATGCTACAGTAGGCTGTCCACCAACAGAATCATGTGCACCATTATTAATAATGATATGGATAAAATTTGTGCAAGATTGTTGCCCGATGATTGCCATAGCCCCCATATGCATCAACGTTGCTCCATCGCCATCCAAACACAAGACTTGCTTATTAGGTTGTTGTAATGCAATACCTAACGCAATTTGCGAAGCATGCCCCATACCACCAATAGTGAGAAAATCAGGTGCATCCAAGTGACCTTGTTTCTTTCTTAATTCAAATAATTCACGCGAGGCCATGCCAGTTGTTGCGACAACAATGGTGTTCACTGACACAGTATTAATAACAGACTCAATAGCTTCTTCTCGTGTAAGTTGCTCATTACGATGCGCTGAAGTTTGTATTTGATAATCAGCAAATGTATCCTTTTCCACAACCAATGCTACCGGACGGGATTGCTTTTCAGCAATAGCTAGTGCTTCCTGTAGTTGGCTCGATGCTGTATGCGTGTCTTTGCTCAGAATTAAAAAAGGTATTTCCATCGCATTTAACATATCCAACATAACACGGCCTTGCTTGACATGTTGTGGCTCATCTTTAACACCAGGTTGACCACGCCAACCAATCACCAGTAACATCGGAACTGCATATATTTCCGGATCCGCTAAAGAAAGCAATGGGTTAACGATGTTTCCCAATCCAGAATTTTGCATATAGACTAAAGGTGTTTTACCGGTTGCAAAATGATAACCAATTGCCAACGCAAGTGCTCCACCTTCGTTAGCAGCAATAATATGATTCTGCTTCGGCACATTATCTTGTATAAATGCGCATAACGACTTTAACAACGAATCAGGCACGCCAGTAAAAAAATCAACTCGATTATTACGTAGTGCTCGGTAAAATTCTTCAGGACATAGCATGATTTTATTCTTATATTTTAATTGAACCAACAAACGTTTTCTGCAACAACTCGATCCATGTCTGCAAAATAGGAAACTTCTTTTTGCGCCGCTAAGTTAATGGTACCTGCAATACGCACCATATACAGTCGTGAAGGTTTATCGAGGTATTGAAAAGCATGGGCAATGAGCGGTTGTAAGTAAAAAGAATCCCCCGGATAGATGACTTCATGATAAGACTGTCCATTTTTAGACCAAAGCAATCTGCAAGGCGAATCACCATAGTTATAAACGTATGTATGTAAAGACGAATTAAAAGCATCTTGTAAAGAGGTCACCGATGAAAGAACTTCGATATCAAAGCTTTTCATTTGCGGCATTTTAGTTGCTCGTGCCAATTGATAAATTCGATAGTGTGGTGTCGCTTCATTCGGATAAAAATAGGAAAGTGACTCACTGCGGTGTGTAACAACCACTTCTTCGTCTAGCCGATAAGCAGGGATCATTAAGTCAGATAATTCAACATGCAATATCTTAGCAAGTTGCTGAAGATCTTCTGCGTGCTTTTCTCGCTCTTCATCTAGAAAATCGATAGCTTTCAAACCTGAAGACAAAGTGGATAATCGCGCATTTAAATTTTCAACACTGATATTTTCATTATTCATATGTTGAGCAATTAATTGAGAAATCGCTCGATTAGGATTACGCACATCAAGATATAATGCCTTAGCACGCTCTTGTAGTGCATAGAACTCTTTTTGGCTATGCCTTACGCTTCCCCCAAATGTTACCGCTAATATCAGCGCTTCTATGCTTGCATCTCTACAGGTAAAGGAATGCTTCCAATAGGGTGTAATGTAATTTGAATCACCTGTATTCATCTCTTTACAGAAACGTTGACCATTCACTTCCCAATAAAAATTTACAGGGCCTATAAAGAAAGTGGTTTGATGCATAAAGTGGCCATTATTATAAATAGCATCCGGATTAAATGGGTCGGCATCATTGACCGTTCTCAGCTCTTTAATCCATTCTGGCTTATAAGGAGCCAGACAAGACATTGCTGTATCACGATACTCATAGTAAGGAGTACGATCACCATGACGATCAGGTCTTAATGTGATTCGTGAGCTCTGTTTTGATTGCTCTGCTCGGTTTATCTTTACTCCATGAACACAATCATCTTGTGCCAATAGCAGATCAGCTTTATCAATTGCGTAGTAATCCCCCATTTTATTAATCAGGTCATAAATTTCAGACAATTCCACTTCTGCACTCAATATTTTTTGGAGCTTCACAAAATCCATATTCAGATCTTGCGCAAGTGCTTGTGTCGTTCGTTTAAGATCATTTGCTTCGCTGAGTATTCTTGCACACAGTTGCTTTTTAAAATGCATAACTGGTCTGCTCCGTCACTTGCTCACATAATCGTTGGTAGTCTTGTTGCGTATCTATTTCACGCCATCCTTTTTGATGTATGCTACAACTTACTGGAAATTGACGCGCAATTAGCTCGTTAAAAAAATCTGTTAAATAAGCATTGTGCCAGGTTTTACTATTTTGAAACGGACTCGTGGGCATCAATTGTTGGTTACAATCATCAAAAGTGGCGATAAAATCTTTGCAAAATTCCTTGGTGATCTTTGACAGCCCAATAAACTCACCACACTTAGCTCCAGCAAAATCAGTCAACTGAGATTTAATAAATTTGCCTAATTTTAATGCCTTGAATTGTTCATCGTAAATCACATTTTCTGCTTCAGTGACTGGGTGATCAGTTCTACCGATATAAATATCTTCCCAATCACTATCCACGCTAACTACACACTCACTTGGATGTGCAGCAATCTGACTTACCGGCGTCTGGTCAAGCCAAATATCAGAATATGAAATAACAACATCGTCATCCATAAATGACTTGGCATACATCAACGAGTGTAAAATGTTATTTGCTTTGAAGTTATCATTAGCAAAAAATTTTACGTCTGAAATTTTGTTTAAAATATGTTGCGCTTGATAACCGACAACGACAGCAATGTCAGAAATGTTGGCTGCTCGTAACTTTGCAATGATATTTTCGAGCAGGGTTGTGTCGCCCACTTTTAATAGGGTCTTAGGCTCCACTTGTGTTAAGTAGCCTAATCGATTCCCCATGCCAGCTGCGATAATAATACCTTTCATTTTAACATCTCTATTATTATTTAAAAATTATTAGCTAAACTCAAATCTACTACATCGTCGACATCAAGCCAGTGCCCATGGATATACTGCACTTTGACTTTAATACCTTTGCTCACAAATGCATTTAACATGTCTGGAATTTGCAACTTAGAAAATTCAGGTGTATCCATATTTTCTTTCAAATACTCTTTTACCAATTTTGTACCTTTATCAGAAAGCTTGAGCATTCCTATCCATTCACCATTAAACGCCTCATTAGGCTCTGTGAATTTCATATTTTTAAGATAAATCGGATTATCAAATGGATGTAAGTCATTTTGAGCTGTGCAATAGACAAAGTCAGATTTTTTGCCTGCTGTTTTTCTGGACAATAAGGAGTCAACTGCAATTACAATATCATCTTCATCATCAAGCAACAGATTTAAAATATATTTTTTAAATAAAATATCGCCAAATGAAACAACAGCATCACCTTTTAAAGTGTTAAGCGCACAAGCAAGCGATGCTAGCTGACCACTTGTTTGATGTTCCTTATTTTCAACAACGGCAACACCACTAAATTGCATTTTTTCTTTTTTGTACCCAGCAACAACCGTAATGTCACTAATGCCACAATTTTGAATAGTTTTAATACTTTTTTCGATGATGCTTTCACCACCTATAGAAATGAGTGCTTTTGGAATATCTTGCGTTAAATGCTCTAATTCCTTACCACGCGTAGCAGCTAAAATAACAGCTGAAAATTCGCGCATTTTAAGATTGGATTTCAGGTAAATTTTTTCAGCTTCTTCTAGCTCGGTGTCGCCTTGTAGTCGGAAAATCTCACTGACAGAAACGACATCGTCTTCTACTGTATGCAAAGCTTGCTCTGTGAAAATCTGACTAGCAACCATTTGCATTTTCTGGACAGCGCCACGAAGTAGATGATTTGCCCAGATAACAAGTGAAATATCATGCTGGCGAAAGGCATCGGTTGGGGTCGAATAATATTTCGTGGGAACAATAACAATAGGGCAGCGATTCGCCCATTCTTGTGTAAATTCAAAAATTTCTTTCGGTGTCGAAAGTTTGCTGTGCACAAGTATCGCATCAGCTCCAGCCTTGTGATATTGTTCCGCCCGAGTGAGTGCTTCTGCTAAACCACGTCCTGCAATGAAAGCTTCTAAACGAGCAACCACAACGAATTCATCATCTGTTTGACTATCTTTACCTGCTTTAATTTTGCCACAAAATTCATCAATGTCTGCAAGTGGCTGTTTACCATCGCGCAAAAAGCTATTTGTTTTGGGAAAAATTTTATCTTCAATACAAACGCCCGCAACTTGAATTTGCTCTAATTTTTTGACAAGTCGACGCATATTATTGAAATTACCATAGCCTGTGTCACCATCAAGCAAAATGGGGATTTGAGTGCATTCACTCATAAACTCAACAACATTTAACACTTGCGTCCAGCTTAATTCATTATTATCACGCACGCCTTGTGAGGCAGAAATGGTTAAACCGCTACCCCAGATACCCTTAAACCCTGCTTCTTCAACGATTTTGGCGCTCATGCCATTATGGGCTTCCATAATGAATTGGAGATCTGGCGAATGTATCAAATGGCGCAATTGTGTTGTTTTTTTCATTATAGGTCCTTGGCGCAGCGGCAAAATTCATTATGAAGAATCAATGGTGGTAAAAGCCGGAGTATTATACCCGTATCAGGTGATGTGTTAAAAGTCAGTAAGTGTTTATCGCAACATCATAAGTTTGCATCCAAACTTGCAATTTTTGGGGCTGGCAATCAACACGCACAACCTTCATGCATCTTCGATGATGGCAATTATTTCACTAACTCAAAGTTTGATGACAGCGCATAAAACTCCGAGTTAATTTTAAGTTTCAGACATCCATCGATTTTCAGAAATAATCGGGGCACCTTCTATGATGGAATCGATAATGTAGTCAAAAGCAGGATTAACACCTGGTTTTAATTGATCAATATCATCAATTAAAACTTTCGGTTGCTTACTAAATTCATATTCCATAATGCCAATTTTGGTGTAGTAATGAAAACGATAGAAAAAGATAAATTTATAAGCTTTATCTTTTTGTTCTTCAATATTGTATTGAAGCTGACGACTTAAAGTTTTATCTAACAAGGAAAAATATTCAGAAGATGAATGAGGATCCGTCGTAAAGCCAAACCCACGATAGCATGATCTTGCAGAGGTAATAACAGGCTTGCCAATTGCAGCCATTTCCATGCCAACACTCGACGTATGAACTAAACCCACTTCCACGTGAGGGAATAAATCATAAACCGTTAATTTCACTTTAGCTGATAATAAATGTACATTTGATGGAATCTTGATATTTCGCTTTTCAAGACTCTTCTTCACTGTCTCAACGGTTTGTGGCAGCAAAGGATTTTCTTCAACTGGATGAGGCTTTATGATTAATTCATATTGAGGATGCATCTCAAACCAATAAATGGTTTGGATAATCCAGTCCATCATATCATTAAAAAGCACTTGTTTGTTTAAGGCCGCACAATCCCAAATGACATTAGCACTTAATAAAGCTTTAGGCTTGTTGCTATTTAATATTTCGACAGGAAAATCATCGGTATGATGATCTCCAATCGCGGCTGTATTAAGAATCATATCGCTACCTTTGACTCGATTCTTAATCCAATTGTCAATCATGGCATGTTTTTCTAATGTTAAGTCTTGTTGAGAAAAACTCGCCCAAGAAGCAGTGAAATTTAAATTCATTGCAGCGTCATTGTATGCGTAGCACCAAGCATCTTTTCGATCGCCCTCCCATTGAGAATAGAAAGGAATCTTTGCTTGCTCACATACCTTCTGCAAAATACCCCACATGCCATAGAAACTATCATTGCTAACCACTCTGTCTGGTTTCACTCTGCTTAACATATTTTCATAAGCTTTCTTAAGAATCTTTAAATTCTCAATATAGGTTCTACCAAGAGATTCATGCTCATCTATTAGGGTAAAGTCACCCACCATATAGCTATTTACCAGAATATCTTGTGCCCATTGGCCTAAAGGAAAATTTTCTTCAACATGCTTTGACCAAGTGCCTATAGATGAATTCTCAACTTCTTGCTTGATCTTATTTTTTTCCTGCATTGAAATGGCTGAGGATAATGGCAGAGCATCAAAGTGTGCTTTGGGCCAAAGATGCCAAGAAAAACTATGACAGCTCGCACAAGCATTCTGAAAACTTGTCCCCATCCAACGACCAGCATATACATTGCATTCTTTGTGTTGTAGTTGATCACAATAAATAGGAATGACAGTGCATCCTCTTAAACGCAGGGCAAGCGACAGTATTCGGTCGTGGATAAAACAGGGTTCATAGATCCCAAAACTTGGTCCCATAAGGATCTTAATATTAGATGACTTTGGTGGAAATTTTGCAGATTGCGCTTTGTACTGTGCTTCCAAGCCATTTAACTCTTCTATGTAAGACGGCATACTGATTTTAGTGTTTACAAATTTGGCGTAAGCACGAAGTTTATTAATTAATGTCATATTGGTACGTTGAACCCACTTATCATCATCTTTTCTAATATATTCATAAACTGAACTTATTTTAAAATAAGATTTGTTGCGTTAATTATTCTAGTTCTTTACGTTTGCAGTTAGAATATATCCCCAGCCAATCACCCATTAATAAAATGAAGCAAGGTATACTGAAATGAAAACATACGCCAGCCTTTTGCTCTTTCTGTGTTTTATACCAAGCGCCCATGCTTATATCGACCCCGGCTCTGGTAGTTTTATGTTACAAATGCTGATTGCTTCTTTGATAGGCGCCAGTTTCACTGTAAAAGCTTATTTTAAGGTAATTAAAGAGCGCATTAGACTGTTTTTTGGCAAACAAACAGAAAATCCCGATATGAAAAATAGCCAAGAGAATAAACTTAATAAAGATGAAATCTAGGAAATCAATTCGTTGTCGTTGATGTAAAATGATTAAAAAAATTCACCCATTTTTACTAGCCGTATTACCAGGGTTTTTTATTGGCATTCGAAATATTGCCGAGGTTTCATTGACGTCAATCGGAATAGCAACACTGGCAGCCCTAACGACGGTTGCAATATTATTACTTATCGCTCGCTTGTTTAGTAAAAATGTCCAACGAAATGCCTTAATTGTCTCTTACTTTCTTATCATTACATTCTCGTACAGTTTTCTTTACAATCGTCTTAACGGCTTATTTGCACATCATAAGCAAATATTTAGCGCATCCCTCATCCTGCTGTTATATACGATTTTTATCGTCAGCTCGCTATGTATATTAAAAAAAACACGAGTTATTGATATTGGAAATACCTTTTTAGGATATCTTACGATTAGCATGTTGTGCTTCATTGGCATGTCGGCATTTCAGCAACCGCATTTAATTCCTAAACTACAAAAGCTGCCTACCGATGTCACTACGTATTTCAAAACGCATAACACACCACTAACCAATCAAGTAATACAAAGAACTCCTACAATCGATGTCAATAGCTTGCCAGATATTTATTACATTATCGTAGACGGTTACGCCAGAAATGATACGCTGCTAAGTACTTTTGAATTTGATAATACCTACTTTACTGATTTTCTAAATAAGAAAGGATTTTACATCGCAAAACAAAGTAGCAGTAATTATCCTATGACACATTTATCACTAAGCTCGTCAATGAGCATGGATTACATTAACCCGCTGCTCAAGCAAAATGGCAACAAAGATAACGAGCCCTACTTCGAATTAATTAAAAATTCAAAAATCGCTTCTGTTTTAAAATCTAATGGCTATCAGTATATTACCATTGCGAGTGGCTGGGGCCCCACAAACGAACCATCGCCCTTTTCCGACCTTCACTATGATAGAAGATTAGGTTCAATACCGAATTATTATCAGAGTATTTTAATGCAAACACCACTAAGACCATGGCTCGGGCTTAACGAAGCCAAACTTAGATTATTTGCTCTTGCTAAATTATCAGATATTCCTAATATTCCCGTTCCTAAATTTACATTCGTGCACCTTGTAATGCCGCATCCGCCTTATTTATTTGACAGCAAAGGTAAAATGCTTGATTTGTCAAGCACGATGCATGAACATAAATCTGAGAAAGTTAAATATATTGAACAATTACAGTTTTTGAACAGTAAACTTGAGACGATTGTCGATTCGATTATCAGCTCTTCAAAAAATCAACCTATCATCATTATCCAGGCTGATCATGGCAGCGAAATCACGCTAGAAAATTTTAAAGCAGGTGAACCGACACTAGCACAAATAAAAGAGCGATTTTCTATATTCAACGCATACTATGGCCCAGACAAATTTAAGGCAATGCTCTACCCGACCATCTCACCCGTGAACACATTTAGAGTACTACTTAACTTTCTGAATATGGGCAACTGGGAAATTCTACCCGATAGAAATTACTTTCAATGGTACTTTGATGATTCGCACATATATGATGTGTCAGAACAATTTATTGCTATGAATGAATACGAGCATTAACCTTGCTGTTTAACTCATACCCATTCTTACTTCTATTTCTGCCAATCGCACTTTTGGGCATTTACTTATTACAAAAAAAGGCTAACAAAAAATATAACTTAACCTGGTTAGTTCTATGCTCTGTTTTCTTTTATGCATGGTGGGAAATTTCCTATTTACTCTTCCTATTTTCATCCATTTTAGTGAATTACTACATTGCACAAAAAACCATTACTAAAAGCACACGGCTCAGCGCTGTCAACTGGTTACGATTGGGTATTATTTTCAATTTATGCTTATTGGCTTATTTTAAATATGCCAACTTTTTTGTGGATATTTTAAAGTATGCTGATCTGATTAATATAGACTTCAATAAAATTACACTGCCACTTGCCATTTCATTTGTAACATTCCAACAAATAGCATTTTTAATTGAGCGACGTCGCAGCCCTGAGACTTCATTTACGTTTTTACAATACATTTTTTTTATTACTTTTTTTCCTCAACTGATTGCTGGCCCGATCGTCTATTTTTCAAAGGTCATACCGCAGTACGCTAAAAAAGTGTGTCTTACCATTACACCTAACTCATTTGCTGTTGGGCTTTCTCTTCTTTGCTTCGGCCTTTTCAAAAAGGTTATGATTGCCGATAATTTTGAACCTTATAGTAACGCCATCTTTAGTGCTGCATCAGCTGGCACCCAATTATCATTGATAGAAGCCTGGGGTGGAGCACTTTGCTACACATTTCAGCTATACTTTGACTTCTCTGGCTATTCCGATATGGCTATTGGGCTTGCCAAAATGTTTAATTTATCCTTACCTATTAATTTTGATTCACCCTATAAATCCAAAAGTATCATTGAATTTTGGCGACGCTGGCATATCACGTTATCCGATTTTTTAAAAACTTATTTATATATACCACTTGGCGGAAATCGAAATGGCCCCCTCAGAAAGCATTTCAATCTTTTTTTAACAATGGCATTAGGTGGTCTTTGGCATGGCGCTGGAATCACCTTCATTGTGTGGGGCTGTATACATGGATTAGCGCTTATTATCAATCACACCTGGCGTAATCTACTTTCAAAGTTAAAGCTCTCAAACATATCGACTTCGTTCATTTACAAAAGAGTAGCTCAGATTTTGACTTTTATATGCGTGGTTTATGCTTGGGTTTTCTTTAGAGCTGACAACATGCAAAGCGCTTTGTTAATTGTGAAAGCTATGTCAAACATTCAAAATGTGTTATTACCTGAAAAATATTACACTTTCTTTCAAACAATCGGTTTATCTTCAGAATGGCTACCAGGTGAAATAGGCATCATGCCTTACTTTAAAGGCTTGCGAGAATGTTTCATTCTAATGTGCGGATTTATTTTAGTTTGGACCATGCCCAATACACAGTCCATTTTTATGCGTAAAAATAGTATACGGAAGTCCACATTGATTATTTGGACGCCCACCGTATTATGGAGCGCTTTCTTAGCAATGATGACCATTTGTGTTATGCTCACGATCAATAAAATGAGCACTTTTTTATATTATCAGTTTTAATGATGTTACATAAAAGAAAAGTATTTTTAATACAGTATTTCTCATTTTTAGCATTCTTTGCTAGCTTTATCATGCTTTTCAATTGGCTGGTTGATCCCTATGCCATCTTTTCAAACAATACTATTCCGCTAAGCCAAAAGCCTGCCGCATTGGTTCAGATGAGAATGCATAAAGCACATCAAATAAATGCAATCCAACCTCAAACAATCATTCTCGGTACTTCACGAGCAGCTGTAGGATTCGATCCAAATCATACCAGCTTTACTTATCATCCGGTTTATAATGCGGGGCTTGATGGTGCCAATCTTTACGAAATGGTAGCTTATTTTAATCACGCAAACCGGCATACTAAGATTAAAGAAGTTATATTATCAGTCGATCTAATGTCCTTTAACGCCAATATGAAAAACAAGTCAGATTTTAATGAAAATCGCTTAGCCAACAATAAAAATTACAGCTACGAAACCGAAGTAATAACATCTCTTTTCTCAATGCCAGCAATTACAGACAGCCTTAAAACGGTTTTTAGAAAATATGAATTAACTTTGCCTACGTTGAATACTAATGGATTAACGCTTGAAAAAGGATTGATACAATATCAATTATCAAGCGGGGGGCATCATAACACTTCTTTATACTCTGAAAGAACATATGCTAATGAGGTTTATCGGTCTTTAAAAATTCATGACAAAAATAATTCATCTGATCACTTCATGAATTTTAAAAATTTACTTAAAAAATGCCACAAGAACAATATAAAACTTACGATTATTATTTCACCAATACATGTCCGGCACCATATATTGCTTGAAAAATTGGGGTATTGGCCAGAATATGAAAACTGGAAACGTTTGTTAGTGCATTACAATTCTAATATTGCAAAAGAAATGAAGGGTACCCCATTTGCAATTTGGGATTTTACAGATTTAAATGCTTATACAACAGAAGCGCTACCAGATATAGGAAATACAGCCTATAAAATGCGATGGTTTTGGGAAACATCGCATTTCAATCAACGACTCGGAAATCTCATCTTAGATAGAATACATTCCCATGGCGATCAAGACTTTAGTTTTGGAGTTAAACTAACCCCGGAAAACATTGAATCACATCTAGCGGATATCCGAATTCACAAGGAACAATACGAAAACATGAATCAAACTATTATTAGTGAAGTTATTGAAGTGGTCAATAATAAAGAAAACGCCTAGTAGAAATAATTATCCTACTAGGCTATTAAATAAACTATGCAACCACAGCTTTGCGCATGTATTTAGTCCACTTATCTTTAGGCAAACTTACATCTCCATAACTTGATGCTTCGCCCCATAAGTTATCCTTAAACCACTTTCCATCTTCTATCCACCAGACTCTAGGGTCGCGGAATGTATCTGCAATACTCCAGAATTCATCTTCTGACATATCAACATAGTTTAACCAATAATAAAGATCTTGAGACACAATATGATCATGTTTACGAACAAGATTAATACCTGTTTCACGATTCATTAGACCTTGGCGGATATCCTTTGATGTATGATCAGAAGCGCGACCATAGCCAAATTTAATAAACTTAAGCAAATCATGCGCACCATTTTCGTATCTATCATCTAAATTTGAGATCGTGCGATAGGTTCTTTCAAAAGGAAGCTTGGCGCTTTGCCAGTTGTATTTTTCTTGCACCATTTTTGCGTGCACATTAGGGTCCCATTTTTTGAAATTACCTAAATACAACCCTCTCACGCCAGTTTGCAGAATTTCTTCATCAGAAGGATATTTCGCCCATAAAACATCCTTTTCACGAAGATGATCCTTAGGATCATTTAACATGTCATACCATTCAAAACCTCGTAATGAATGTTCATGACGAACACGAGCGCTAAACTCCACAAAATCATCTGGGTCGTACATCCCGGAAATGTCCCAAGCAATTTCACCCCACATAATTAATGGAATTTTGAATTTAACTGCAATCTGAATGGGGTAAGTGAAAATGCCACAATGGGCATGCCAATTCATATCACCCATTTTTTTGAAGCAAATACGATTTAGCTTCTTTAATACTTCGACATTCGGGCCAAACACCATATGATCAGCATCAAATACATGGCGCATACGATCACGATTAATATCACCTTCTGGGAGATAGTTATTTCCGTGGTAAGTGACTAATAATGGCTTTAGGCCAAACTCACTAATCATTTCATGTGTTTGATAGTAGCTATCTTTACCACCGCTTACCGGTACAATACAATCGTAATTAGAAGTATTGTTTTTAACCATTTCTTCAATTAATTGGTGTAACTTCTCTTCGCGCTTTTTCCAAATTTCTGGACCTATCGCTTCAAACTGCTCAAACACTTGGCAGCTTGTGCAAACATCATTGTCATCAAATTGTAAATTAACGGCTATTTCTGGATAAGTACAACGACTACAATACCGCATTTTCCATTTCCTTTAAGTCAATTTTTAATAATTCGGGGTTTCTTACCATATAACCTTTGTCGTATAAATATTTTTTAGCGATATAGACACTTTGATCGCTATAATGAAATATGTTAGCTGCAGCAACTGCATCCACTTTGGTTTTATCAAGGCATTCTGCCATGTGAGCCCATTCTCCGACTCCACCACAAGCAATAATAGGTATATTCACAGATTCTGCTACACCCTGCAGCGTTTCGATATCATAACCTGTTTGCATACCGTCTCTTGCAACAGCGTTCAACAATATTTCTCCAGCCCCCTCATCTGCCACTTGCTTAGCCCAATCTAAAACAGGTATATCAAGTGTAGACTTCGTCACATGTGAATAAACCGAATTTTCAAGATGATCGATAGACACGACAACACATTGCGTTCCAAATTCTCTAGCGATTTCACCAATAAAATTTGGCCTTTCTAAAGCCATAGTATTGATAGCAATCTTATCTGCACCTGCTTTAAGTCTTAGTTCAACATCTTCTAACGTTTTAATATTGCCACCAACGGTAATAGGCATAAATGTCATTGCCGAAACATCTTTGATAATCTCAAGGACTGTGGTTCGATTATTGAAAGCTAGATCATCTCTTTTAAGATCATGACCACCATTCTTAGTGATGTCTAAATAAATGAGCTCATCGGATGCCCATTCACTCAATCTTTTCACTGACGTTATTGGATTACCTAATCGCTGATAGCGTGAAAAGCCCTTACTCTTAACAATACTACCATTCTGTAATAGTAAAACTGGAATCAGACGTTTCTTTTTCATGAGCATGCCAAAAAGTTTATAGCAATTTTCTTACCCGCTTGTTGACTCTTTTCGGGATGGAATTGCACACCAACGATGTTGTCTTTTCTAATAATACAGCAAAAATCGCTTCCATAGTTTGAAGTTGCTATGATGGCTTCTTGATCTTGTGGTTTGAATGCATATTTATGTACGTAATAAAAATCATTATGCTTTTCAAGGCCAATCAATAAAGGATCAGACTTTTGGCGAGAAATATCATTCCAACCAACATGTGGCAATGGCAGTGTCTGTGCGTTTAGCTGATGAACTTCTCCTGAGATCCAATCCAATCCTTCATGCTCGCCAAATTCAAAGCCACGTGTTGCTAGAACTTGCATACCAACACAAATTCCTAAAAAAGGTTTTTTGTCAACTTTAACCGCTTGTTCTAACATAGCTAAAGGTAAGGTCTTTCTTACCTTTTCCATGGTTGTTCCAAAGGCGCCTACACCCGGAAATACAAGATGGGTTGCTTCAGCAATATCTTTTTCCTCATTGCTAATTCTGACATCGTTAGTAATGGCAGTAAAAAGGTTATATACCGATTGTACATTCCCAGAGCCATAATCTAGAATACAAACCTTTTGCATTAATCCACCAATTCCCAATTTAGTGCCGTTCCCTTCTTTAAGTTCGTTTTAGCTTTACGCTTGTTTACGACTTGCTCAAAATGCTTAGGTGGCAATCCGAGTGATGGACGAATGGCTCTAACATTTTCAGATGTGAATAATTCGCCTGCTTCAATATCTTTCACGACATACAATGAACGGCGATAAATCAGTGATCCTTTCTCACCTTCTGATGGGCCATAATGAATTCCCCCAATCGATTGATAGGCTCTGGTTGATTCTTCAACTAAGCTTTTCATCTCATGTGGCTCTAATGAGAATGCACTATCAGGGCCCTCATCGTTCCTAGACAAAGTCATATGCTTTTCAATAACCATAGCACCTAATGCAATGCTGGCTACAGCGGTACCGATACCAGGTGTATGATCGGAAATGCCCACGGTGCAATTAAATGTATCTTTTAAGTGCTGAACGGTTTTTAAATTTGCATGACAATGATTGGCAGGGTAACTGCTGGTGCACTTTAACAAGGTTAAATCGGTGCAGCCATTTTCTCTCGCGGTTTTAACCGCTTCATAAATTTCGGCAATGTTTGCCATGCCTGTAGAAATAATCATCGGCTTTTTCGTTTGTGCAACCCGCTTAATTAAAGGCAAATCGGTATTTTCAAACGATGCAATCTTATAAAATGGCACATTTAAGCTTTCTAATAAATCAACCGCAGTAAAATCAAATGGCGTGCTAAAAAAATGCATTCCTAATTCAGCACAACGTTTAGCAATCGGTGCATGCCATTCCCATGGCGTATGGGCTTTTTGATAAAGATCATAAAGTGATGAACCAAACCATAAACTTTTTTTATCAGAAATGAAAAATTCATTTTCACGTAAATCCAGTGTCATCGTATCTGGCGTGTAAGTTTGCAGTTTGAGCGCATCAACACCGGTAGCTGCTGCTGCCTCTACAATCTTAATTGCGTGCTCTAATGAGTTTTGATGATTTGCAGACATCTCAGCAATAATGAACGGCTTGGTTAATGCTTTAAAGCTAAAGGAAGTTTTATTAGATTCGTTCATTAGAGATCTCCTTGCGAAAAACGGATAAATATTCGCCAAAACCTGCGTTAGCAAATAATCTTTGTGATCGTTGATTAGTTGTGAGAATTTTAGCTTCAATAATTGATATTTCAGGATGAGCGGTTCTTAACCATTCTTCACCTTTGGCAAGCAAAGTTACTCCACACCCTTTGCCAATATAATCAGGTGTTAAATAGAGTGAAATCTCAGCAACCTTTCCTCGAATATCAAAGCGCAATGTTCCAAGTGGATCATTCTCGGCTAATTCTGCAATCAGAAAATACACATCGTTACGATCAAGTGTTCTTTCAAGCCATGCCTGATGTTCGTTATAAGTTATCTCAGCGTTACTTATCGATGCTTTTCGTACTTCTTCGTGATTGCGCCAATTAAATAGATTTTGACAATCCGCCATGGTAACGGGCCGCAAATAGACATTTAATTCTTTCATGAAACACCACACTGCGCTTTTATGTAACTAACAACTTCACTAACTTTTTTGCCAATATGCAACTTAGAAGCCGACGAGCGCATATTCACCCTAGTCAAGCCATTGTTGACGAGTTCTGATAATTTTTCTTCAAGTACTTGATCGCTTAGTTGATCGTAAGAGCCCAAATTAAAACCGACACCAAGCTTTTGCACATACTCACCAACCTTAATTTGATTTTCAGCTTGAACAATAACCATCGAAGGTACTTGCATGCAAGCAAGCTCCCAACAGGTTCCCCCACCTGCAGTTATTGCAAACGATGCCTGTTGCATAAGCTGGGGGATATTATCTGGATTATTATGTACGGTTATTCTGATGTTACTGCGGCGCTCTTTTGCGTATTGTTCAATTGCTTGGTTTTTAATCCCCAAAACTAAGGATACTTCTAACGGCAAATGCAATTTATCAATAATCGACAAGACACGTTGCATCTGATGATTAGGATCTGTCCCACCCA
The DNA here is from genome assembly GCA_964502705.1 of Uncultured Candidatus Berkiella sp. GTDB lineage: Bacteria > Pseudomonadota > Gammaproteobacteria > Berkiellales > Berkiellaceae > Berkiella. Next base: position 17,851 of record CAZCXZ010000062.1, read on the forward strand.
TCATGACCAGTATGGTATTTTTTTGCGAAGTTGCAGACCGCTGTAGAATATATGGCCAAAATTCTTTTCTTAATAAATAATATTCCAACCCTAAAAACTGCTTACACTTCGGAGCATATCCTTTAGGATCTGCCCAAGCTTGAAAGTTAATGACTAATGCGCAATGGGCTGGAGCTTGGTCAAAATCGTCTATCATCCAAAGTGGGACTTTTTGTGCTTTAAATGTATCTAAATAGGCATTTGAGAAATGATAACCATCAACTAAAATGGCTTTTGCCTGGTACTGCTTTACAACCGCCATCGTTTCAGCGGCCTCTTCTAATGATCCTGCTGCTGATGTTAATTGATGTATTTTAAAATGATTACTCAATATCCGTTGTTGACACATATCAACTAGGTTGGCACAAACAAACAATACGTTCATTTGCTGTTCCTGACATTGTTGCGCTAATGCAAGGCACCGCATAACATGACCTATGCCCATGTTGTTAGTTGCATCAACGCGTATCAGAAAATCTACCATGCTGTCCAACCACCATCGACTTTAATATCGCTGCCGGTAACAAAAGATGAGGCGTCACTCGCTAAAAATATTAACGGACCTTGAATTTCATGGGCAGCACCGATTCTATTCATAGGTACTTTTGCACAAAGCTTTTGATAAAAATCCGGTTGATCCGTTTTAATGCTTTCAGGGGGAAATGGCCCTGGCGAAATGGTATTAACACGAATTCCCTGCTTTGCATAATGGCAAGCCAAATAACGCGTTAATTGAAATAAGCCCGCTTTTGCAGCCCCATAATAAGGCGGGTTATTAAAGCCACTATCTCCGTAAATGGCAGGATCAGGACTCACCCCTGCATACATTGATGTAATATTAATAATTGACGAAGTTGATGAACTTTTGCTAAGTGCCGATTTATCCATAAAAGGAAAGCATGTTTTAATCAAATGAAATGCTGAACTAACGGCAATATCATAGGCGCTAGCAAAATCTTCATGCGTTGCCTTTTGTAACTCGCCAGGCATCCCTGCATAAGCGTTATTAACCAGAATATCTAATTTCCCGAATCGACTTAATAGCGCAGGAATTTTAGCTGTAACGCAAGCTTTATCGGTAATATCGAGTTGGCAGATAGTCACTTCTAAGCCAGTGGCTTTAAGCTGTTCAGCAAATGCTTGTAGTTTATCTTCCGAGCGGGAATTAATAATAACATGTGCACCCGCCATCGCTAATGCGGTTACCATTTCTCGACCTAAATGCCCAGTTGCACCTGTTACCAGCGCAACGCGATCTTGCAATGAAAAAGCTTGGGGCAGACTCGTTACCGTTACACTCTGTTCTTTCATGATTGCCACTCTGCAGGGTTTAATAATGCAGCCTGTGTTCCTGTAAAAGCATTGCATATGCCTTCGATTTGTTCTTGATTTAATTCAGGCTGTTGAAATAAAGACAAGTTATCATGCAACTGCGCTACTGATTCTATTCCTACCACAACACTGCTGATCCATGGGAATGACCTAACATAGGCATAACACAAATCCGCACGATTTTTTCTTTGATAAGCGTTTACAAAATGATCTAATACTTTAATCGTTTCTTCTGGGTTCACCATTGAAGCTTTTGGCCATTGTGCTGGCTCGGCAGCTAATATGCCTTGAAGAAGCGCACTTCTAGCATGAATTATCACATCGGGCCTTTTTTCAACTGCTTTTAAAAATGCATCATTCAGCCAGCGCCAATCCAAAATATTAAACGGGATCTGCAAATATTTAATCGACGGCTCTAACAACGCGTGCATTGCTTCTTCAGGCGTATACACAGAGGCACCTAAATTTTTAATGATACCCCGCTGTTGCAAAACTAATAAACGCTGCCAAATTTTACCTTGGAACTGATAATAATGCTGCCAGCGATGAAGCATCACAACCGGTAAGCATTCTAATCCTAAACTATGACAAGATTGATAAATGCTGGCATCAACGCTTGCAACAATGCTCGCATCAGATGTTTGATCATCAATCCAGGTAAGTGGGTTAAGTTTCGTGATCATATTAACTTGAGCTGTTCGGCCCGCTGTTAATGCCGCACCTAAGCGTTTTTCAGCAAGCCCATAAGCACTCGCTGTATCGATGCTGGTAATACCAAATTGCACGCTCTGCTCAATTATCTCACGTGCGACTTTTTCATCGGGCAACCCTACTTTATTAGTTTTACCATAAGCCAATCCGATTTGCGCAGTACCAAGTGTTAATCGACTATGTCGTGCGCCTTGAATAGTTTTTGCCACACAACCTGGCATAAATGATGAATATAGTTCTGTAAGCTTTTGAACGAGATCCATCCATGAAGCCTGAATTGGATCGTATTCTTTAGAAAATACTTTCTGTAAACTTAGATAATCGTGAAAAGTATCTAGCGTGCAACGCAAGTGATGTCTATCGATTGAAGATTCACTGGTTGGGATATAGAAATGCTTGTTTTTG
>CAZCXZ010000063.1:0-20129 GCA_964502705.1 Uncultured Candidatus Berkiella sp.
AGTATGATCATTGACCATACCAATGGCTTGCATAAAAGCGTAAATAATGGTGCTGCCCACAAAGCGAAAACCCCGTTTCTTGAGATCTTTTGAAATTTTATCACTGACGGGCGATTTAGTTGGATAATCCTTGAGTGAAGCAAAACAATTATTGATGGGTTTATTGTCGACAAATTGCCAGAGATATTTATCGAACGAGCCAAATTCTTTTTGCACGTCGATAAAGGCTTTCGCGTTACTAATGGTCGATTCCACCTTGAGACGGTTTCGAATGATGCCAGGATTGAGTAGCAGTTTTTCGATCTTTGCTTGCGTAAACTTCGAGACTTTAATCGGATCAAAGTTGGCGAACAGCGCTCGATAATTATCACGTTTCTTTAAGACGATTTCCCAACTCAGACCCGCTTGTGCTCCCTCTAAAATGAGCATTTCAAACAGATGCCGGTCATCGTGAACGGGCTTACCCCATTCTTTGTCATGGTATGCGACATATTCTGGGTTATTCGGGTTTACCCAAGGGCATCGTATTTTTATCGGCATGATTATTCTCGATGGTAAGGATGGTTCGCCAGTAAAGAGGTGGCTCTGTAGAGCTGTTCGAGCAATATAACACGAGCTAAGGTATGAGGAAAAGTCAGTGCCGATAGCGACCATTTTACATTAGCTCGCTTAAGGCAAGCATTTGATAACCCATCAGGGCCGCCAATCAAGAAGACCAGTTTATTACCTTCTTGTTGCCACGAGGCAATATTCTGCGCCATTTCAGTTGTCGAGTAAGCTTTGCCTTTTACGTCTAATGCAATGACTTTGTCGGTAGGCGCAATTTTTTGTAATAACTTAATGCCTTCTTCTTCTTTATAAATATTCGCATCGACATTCTTTTGGCGGGTCGCGCTAGGAATATCCAACAAAGCGCATTTCATAAAGCGCTGCAAGCGTACGAAATATTCTTCGCACGCTGCAACGGCCCAGGAGGGCATCTTTTGCCCAATAGCTAAAATTTGACACTGCACTACGCGATGGCCGCCACCGATGTATGATGTGGGGTCCACAATTTCTCAAGATGATAAAAATCGCGCGTTCTCTGTTGCATAATATGGACAACGACATCACCTAAGTCGACTAAAACCCATTCATTTTCGAGATCACCTTCAATGCTATAAAGGCATTGATGACGGTCTTTCATTTTATGAACCAGGTTATCAGCAATGGCTTTGACATGGCGACTCGAATTGCCAGTGGCAATAACCATATAATCGGTGAGTGGAGTTGCTTGGTGTACATCAAGGGGAATAACATTCGCTGCTTTTAAGTCGTTTAGATCATTGATAACTACTTTCAATAAATCATTTTTCTGCATATGGTGCCCTATACCTATTTCAATTTAGTGGTTCAGTTTCACAAGATTGAAATCGATTGCATATCCTCCTTTTAATTCCCTGCTCCTATTTTTACTATATACAAAAAGTCCGGTTCTGTGTATAGGATTTCGATAAATTTACAGTTATTTTTAAAACGCTGTCCCAGAAGGCAGCTTTTTCACCAGACTTAAATTGTTGATCGGCAAAACAGAGGATAGACAGTAGTTTTGACCACCGCGAGGGGGCAGGAGACTTCAGTAATGTTAAGTATAGCACTTGCGTAGTGCTGCGTATTCCACTTTGCGTCAGGATCCTACGCTTCGCTTCTTCCGACTGCTCGGCGCTTGCTTGTAGCAGCGCACGCAGCATTTGGCCTAGTGACCAAACAATCAGTTGCTCTGGCGTGCCTTCTAATTCTTTCAGACAGCTTACTATTTTAACAATTCTGGCAGGTTGATGCTGCAACGCAGCCTCACACAGATCAAAAACGTTATATTGATTTTGTTGGGCAAACTGGGTGTTGATAGCGTCTTTAGGGCCATCCAGTTGGTACCAATAGAGCTGCTCAATCTCTTGGCTTGCTGCTAGGCAGTTTCCTTCAGTTTGGTAGGCTAATTGTCGCAATGCTTGTTCGCTAAGCTTGACGCCCCGCGCATTCGCTCGTGCGGACAGCCATTTAGTAAAGGCAAACCCCGCTAATGGCCAATGGGTGATAATGGCACCTTTTTGCTCAACCAGTTTAAACCACGCGCCTTGCTGTTGTTGTTTCGATAGCTGCTCTGCAATCAGTAATATCGTGTTATCCGGATTAGGATTTTCTAACAGGCTTTGCAAATGCTTGGTATCGTTTGCCGTTAATTTAGAGAGTCGGATCTCGATGAGTTGCTTGCTGGAGAATAAAGACACATGCTGGATATCGCTTTGTAATTGCTCCCACATAGCAGCGGACTCTTGAAAGCGTTTATGTTCAACATCCGGCTGTAAAATGGCTTCACGAACGCGTTTGGCGCTTTCTTCAAGTAGAAACGATTCTGTGCCCGATAGCAGATAGACAGGCAATAATTTTCTTTTGAGATGTTCCGCTAATTGTTCAGGTGCAATACGCATAATACTTAAAATCGCGGACTTTCAAGGTATTGGAGTAATTGCGCGATAATATCAGATTGCATTTCTTGCTCGATCATACTCTTTTCAGCATTGTCACCTAAGTATTGATTGCTATTGAGCTGCCTATCGCGCACCGAATATAAAGCGATTTCAGTTGGCGTAGGGTTGGCGAAAGAAAACGTCACCGACATTCTTAAACGTTCACGGCGTAATTCACTGTCAGGGCCATAAACCAGCGGCTGCTGAGTGGTTTGCATGGCCACGATTGAAAGCTGTGGCGCGTCCTCAGCTTGGTTTTCAGAGCCATCCACGACCACATGCGTAGATGCTTGCAAAAGTGCACGCTGCAGCGCTTGATAAAAGGTATGTGAGCCAGAACGTTTTAAGACGATCACGGGGAACTTATTCCCCAGTTCGACTTGGTTCCGTCGTAAATGAAATCCACAACCACTTAAGGCAAGACTAAGAACAAGCATGGCGATTGAGAGTGATTTCGTCATCAATTAGCTCACCACAATATTAATGAGCTTTTGGCCGACCGAAATTACTTTGCGCACGGTTTTGCCTTCGATATGTCGTTTAACCGTTTCATGGTCAAGCGCTGCCGCTTCTGCGGCTTCTTTAGTAATATCGACAGGAAAAGAAAGATCGGCGCGTTTTTTGCCGTTGACTTGAATAACAATTGTCACACTATTGCGCACTAAGGCAGTTTCATCAGCGACAGGCCATGTTGCATCTAATACCGCGTCTTGATGACCAAAGGTTTGCCATAAAGCATGACAAATATGCGGCGTGATAGGGGCCAGCATCAGTACCAGTGCTTCTAAGGCTTCTTGTTTAACCAATTTATCGTTTGCATCACTTACTTCATATTGGGTAATGGCATTGGTTAATTCCATCAAGGCGGCGATTGCGGTGTTAAAAGTGTAGCGTCGTTTAAGATCGTCAGTGACCTTTTTAATGGTTTCATGGGTTTGTCTGCGCAAGTCACTTTGTTTTTCATTGAGCGTGAGCCCCTCGAAAGACAACGTGGTTAAACCATTTTCGTTGATATAGGTTGCACATGTGCGCCATAAACGTTTTAAGTAGCGAAACGCGCCTTCAACGCCGGTATCGGACCACTCTAACGATTGCTCAGGAGGAGCGGCAAACATAATAAACAACCGCACGGTATCTGCACCATACGATTCAATTAAGGTTTGAGGATCAACGGTGTTGCCTTTCGATTTAGACATTTTGCTGCCATCTTTTAACACCATGCCTTGTGTTAAGAGATTGGTAAAAGGCTCATCGGATTTAACTAAACCAAAATCACGAATAACTTTGTGGAAGAACCGTGAGTAGAGTAAATGCAAAATCGCATGTTCGATACCACCAATATATTGATCGACGGGTGTCCAATACTGTGAGCGCTCATCAAGCATTTTTTGATGTTGATCAGGGCAGGCATAACGCAAGTAATACCAAGAAGATTCTACAAAGGTATCAAAAGTATCGGTTTCCCGTCGTGCCATGTTGCCACAACCTGGGCATGTCACTTCATAAAATTCCGGCATTTGCGTCAAAATCGAGCTTGCGCCATTTGGCGTTACGCCCGTAGGTAATTTAACGGGAAGATCTTTTTCTGGAACTGGTAACGTGCCGCATTTTGCGCAGTTAATCATCGGGATCGGCGTGCCCCAATAGCGTTGGCGTGACACACCCCAATCGCGCAAACGGAAGTTGACTTGGCGCTTGCCGATGTTTTGTGCTTCTAACGAAGCAGCAATCTTTGAGCGTGCATCTTGACCAAATTCACCATCAAAGGCGCCTGAGTTAAACAAAAAGCCATCATCGCAGAATGCTTTTTCACTCACATCAGGTGCTTGACCTTTTTCAGGTGTGACAACCGCTTTCATGGGTAATTGATATTTTTTAGCGAATTCATAATCGCGTTGATCGTGTGCAGGAACCGCCATCACAGCACCAGAGCCATATTCCATTAACACATAATTTGCGACCCAGATCGGCAATTTTTCTTGCGTGATAGGATGAATGGCGAATAAACCCGTAGCACGCCCTTCTTTCTCGGCGGTGGCTAAATCAGCTTCAGCCACTTTAATATTGCGACAGGCTTGTACAAAATCGGCTAATTCAGGCTGTTGTTTTAGCGCAATATCAACCAGAGGATGTTGAGGCGCTACCGCAAGATAAGTGACGCCCATCAAGGTATCAATACGCGTGGTGTAAACGGTAAGTGGTTTGCAGTTCTCATGATCGACTTTAAAATCGAAAGAAACGCCTTCAGAGCGCCCGATCCAATTACGTTGCATGGTGCGCACTTGTTCTGGCCAACCGGGCATATTATCAAGTGACTGTAAAAGTTCATCGGCGTAGTCGGTGATTTTTAAAAACCATTGTGGAATAGAACGTCGTTCCACTTTTGCGCCTGAGCGCCAACCTTTGCCATCAATCACTTGTTCATTGGCTAAAACAGTTTGATCAACTGGATCCCAGTTTACCACCGATTCTTTTTTGTAAACTAAACCCTTCTCAAACATTTTAATAAACAGCCATTGCTCCCAGCGATAATATTCAGGGTCGCAGGTGGCAATTTCACGGCTCCAATCAAAGCAAAACCCAAGGCTTTTTAACTGGCCTCGCATATGCGCAATATTGTCGTAGGTCCATTCTGAGGGTGGCACTTGATGTTTAAGGGCTGCATTCTCAGCCGGCAGACCGAAGGCGTCCCACCCAATGGGGTGTAACACATTCATACCCTGCATTCTTTGAAAACGCGCTATCACATCGCCGATGGTATAGTTGCGCACATGCCCGACATGCAGGTGCCCGCTAGGGTAGGGAAACATGCTTAAGCAGTAAAATTTAGGCTTTTTAGCATCTTCTTTAACCACAAAGCTGTTGGATTTTTCCCAAAATGTTTGCGTTTGGGATTCAATTTGCGCGGGGTGATAGTGTTCTTCGATCATAATGTCTTATTACTGAGTGCAGTGAATGATTAAGGCAAATGGCTTTGTGCCCATGATATAAGGAGAATGATATCATCCCCTAGTTGAATGGGAAATCGTTGGTCGGGATCAATGCCTGGCTGTAAGCCAGGCATCAAACAACTAAATTTATTTCTTATGGGTTGATTGCCAGATCAACGCAGCTGCCATCACCACCGTCAAAGCCATGATGAGTGGCCAAATGCCATAGCGCACCCATGGTGTCATGCCTTCAAAAGCAATGATATCGCTATTGATATAAGCGGGTTCAAACTGAGGTGCGATATCAATAATATAACCTTGCTGGTTAATAATCGCAGTGATACCTGTATTAGTGGCACGTAACACATATTTACCGGTTTCTAGCGCTCTAAATTGTGCCATTTGTAGATGTTGTGCAGGGCCAATCGATTTACCAAACCAAGTGTCGTTACTGACCGTTAAAATGGCATCGGCCTTTTTGCTCATATGTTGCACAAACATCGGGTAAGCAATTTCATAACAGATAGCGGGTGCTAATTGAAAATCTTTGACGGTTAGTAGGGCTTGTTTATCGGGCCCCTCAATGAAATTAGACATGGGCAAGTTAAAGAAAGCGATTAAACCACGTAGTTGCTTTTCAAAAGGCACATATTCACCAAAGGGTACCAAATGAGATTTGTAGTAGGCGCCACTACCGTTTCCACTGACTAATAGTGTGTTGTAAAAACTTGGCTGATTTGGAACTTGAGTTGGAACACCAGAAATCAAAGCGATTTCGCGCGGTGCAAGGAGTGCTGTCATGTCATTAAAGAGTGTTTGAGACATGGGTAGAGGAACGGGGATTGCGCCTTCTGGCCAAATGATTAAATCGGTATTGGGTTCATTCGCCATTGCCGTTGCTGTTAACGTCTGATAGATATCAACGATATGCGCGATATATTCAGGATCCCAGCGTAAGAGCTGTGCAATATTCCCTTGGACCAAGGTTACATTCAATTTCTTGTTAGTAGGTTGCGTCCATTGGACTTGTCGTAACCCAAAAGCGGCACCCCACACAGCGAATAGCAAGCATACTAATATGAAAAGATACTTTCTATCGGCTTTGAGCTGGTAAAAATAATTGAAGAAGTCATAGAGGATACCTGCAGTAAACAAAGCAGCCCATGAAACTAAAAAAACGCTGCCAATAGGAGCAAATGAGATTAATTGGTTGCCCATCTGCGAGTAGCCCATATAAAGCCATGGGAAACCGGTAAAAAGATAACCACGTAGTAATTCAAAGACCACCCACAAGACAGGAAAGGCCATTAAGATCCGCACGTTGTTATTTTTGGGGAATAAAGAGACCAATGTCCAAGACAAAAATGCAGGGAAGAGGCTTAAGGCAAGAATAAACAAGCCGGTAATCAGTGTCGCAAGCGGAGGAGGCGCGCTGCCAAATTCATGCACACTGACATAAACCCAATTGACACCCATGCCGAACATGCCTAATCCATAGCAAAGTCCGACTAAAAAAGCGGCTTTCTTAGATTGTTTGGAAAGACACCAGAGTAATATCGCCGTAGAGAAGATACTGGCTGAGGCTATCTCATACGGAGAGAAGCCAAACTTCATAATGCCGCCACCGAGCAGTGCAAGTAGATAGGGTAGGTAGGGTTTTAATTTTTTGAATAGATCATTCATGCTGTGCTCATATTATTGTGTTGTTCTCCTGAGTATTATTTCTCAGGAGGTGTCAGTGTTGTTTGTAAGAGTTGAATACGACGACTATTGGCTCTTAAAACGGTAAAAGGAATATTCTCAATCATGATGGATTCCCCCCGTTTAGGTAGATGCCCTAAGCCTTGTAAAACGAGTCCACCAATGGTGTCAAACTCATCATCTTTTAACTCGGTTTGAAAAAATTCATTAAAGTCTTCAATGGGAGTGATGGCTTTGATGGAATAATAACCGTCTTTATGTTTACGAATATAGACATCGCGATCGATGTCATGTTCATCTTCGATTTCACCAACAATTTGTTCCAGCACGTCTTCGATGGAGACAAGGCCGCTTACGCCGCCGTATTCATCCACAATGATCGCAATATGGTTACGGTTTTTGCGGAATTCGTTGAGTAAAATATTAAGACGCTTATTTTCAGGAATAAAAACGACAGGACGTAATATTTCTTTAATCGAAAAACGCTCTGTATTTCCTTCAAGATAAAAATTGAGTAAATCTTTGGCCAATAAAATCCCAACCACTTCATCTTTATTTTCACCAATCACGGGGAACCGTGAATGCCCAGATTTAATCGCGATTGGCAAAATTTCGCTGAGGGTGGCATCTTTGGGAACCACAACCATTTCAGCACGTGGGATCATAATTTCACTGACGCTCATTTCGGCAACTTGCATTACGCCTTCAATCATGCGCAAAGAATCATTGTCGAGTAATTCCGAATGCTGTGCTTGACGTAGCAAGGTGAGCAGTTGTGCACGACTTTTTGGCTTTGCAGCAAATGCTGAACTTACCCGTTCAAAAAAGGAAGGTGAATGGTCGCCTTTATTATCGTCGTCAGTCATGAGTAATGTGAACTCCGTAAGGGTCTTTAAACCCTAATTTTTCTAAAATAGTGACTTCAAGGGATTCCATTTCGTGTGCATCGTGATCATTTTCATGATCAAAGCCTAAAAGATGCAAAACGCCATGCACAACCATATGCGCAAAATGCGCTTGCAAAGGCTTGTTTTGTGCAATCGCTTCTTCGTTGACCACTTGAGCACAGATCGCAATATCGCCCAGCTCATCGCCGCGCATTTCTTCGGGTAATTGGCAAGGAAACGATAATACGTTCGTGGTCTTTTGTTTCTGACGATAATAAAAATTGAGCATTTTCATTTCGTCTTCATCAATGATCTTCAAAGATAATGAATAGTTTTTTGATTGATGCGCAAGCGCTGCAACGACCCATTCTTGAATGGTTGCAGCGTTTGGACAGTGTGCGAACTCTGTGGCATATTGCACATCGACTTCAATGGTCACTTGTCACCCCGAGTGGGTTGTTCGTTGTTAAATTTTTCGTAAGCTTCAACTATTTTTTGCACCATGGGGTGACGTACTACATCGCCGGACTCAAAAAAGGTAAAACTCATTCCTGGAATATTTTGTAAAACAGCGATAGCTTGTTTTAGCCCTGACTTAACGCCACCAGGTAAATCCACCTGCGTGATGTCGCCTGTTATCACTGCAGTGGAACCAAACCCCAAACGTGTTAAGAACATTTTCATTTGTTCCGTGGTGGTATTTTGCGCTTCGTCTAAAATGATGAAGGCATCATTCAAGGTGCGCCCCCGCATATAAGCTAAGGGAGCAAGCTCAATAATGTTTCGCTCGATGAGTTTCAGCACGCGATCGGGTCCTAGCATCTCATAGAGCGCATCGTATAAGGGTCTTAAATAAGGATCGATTTTCTGACTTAAGTCGCCAGGTAGGAAACCTAAGCGCTCGCCCGCTTCAACGGCTGGACGAACTAAAATAATGCGTTTTACCTTTTCAGATTCTAATGCTGCAACGGCACATGCGACTGCCAGAAAGGTTTTACCGGTACCAGCAGGCCCAATCCCAAAATTCACATCATTGGATAATACGCTTTTCAAGTAGAGGCGTTGATTCTTGCTGTGCGGCTTAATCATCCCTTTAGGGGTTTTTATCACAAGATCAGAAGAAGTTACCGCATTTTGTTGTGGTGCTTCTTCAGGATGCGCCTGCTTTTGTTTGGTTTTTTCTAATTTTTGCGCACTTTCTTGCAAAATAAGATGTACTTTGGCTGGGGTAAGCTCTTCGCCATTTTCAGTTTGCGCATAGAGTCTGTTAATCAGGTTATGGGCAATGTGAACCGCGTCCTTGTCTCCTAGAATTTGAAAGACACTACCTCGGTTATTAATTTCAACACTAAGCCTTCGTTCAATTTGTCGTAGATGTTCATCAAATCGACCGCATAAATTCATCAGCCTGCGGTTATCAACAGGGCTTAAAGAAATCTCGCAAGAACTAATCTTTTCGCTCAACTTGTTGTTTACATCCATTACCATGTATATGTCCTAATCCAAATTTAGTCCACGTAACCCTCAACTACCACCTTATCACTAATTGTGTGGAACATTAAGCAATGACTTCTCCTTTTAATGAGATGCGCAGGACCTCAGTAATGTGTACTGGCACGATTCTTCCCACCAGACTATCGTCACCAATAAAGTTGACGATGCGATTATTTTCAGTACGACCTGTGAGCTCATTGGGTGCTTTCTTGGAAGGGCCTGTAACCAGGACAAGTTGTGTACTACCCAACATGCTTTGGCTAATTTGCATAGAGTGCGACAGTAATAAATCCTGGAGAATTTGCAGACGCTCTTTTTTAACGTTAAGCGGGACTTGATCGGGTAGCGTAGCTGCAGGTGTGCCAGGTCTTTCGCTAAAGATGAAGCTATAGGATTGATCGAATCCGATTGCTTTAACGAGATCGAGTGTTTGCGTAAAGTCTTGGTCGGTTTCGCCTGGGTAGCCAACAATGAAATCGGAAGAGATGCAAATGTCAGGACGCGCTGCTCTTAATTGACGGATCTTTGATTTATATTCCAAAACGGTATGTCCGCGACCCATGAGATTTAGAATACGATCAGATCCACTTTGTACGGGTAGATGGCACTGATTAGCTAGCTTAGGTACATCACGATAAGCAGCGATTAAACTGGGTGAAAACTCTTTGGGGTGTGAGGTTGTGAATCGAATACGTTCGATACCATCGATTTGCGCAACAAAGCGGATGAGTAATCCCAAATCGGCTTGGTGGCCATCATGCATCGGGCCCTGGTAAGCATTAACGTTTTGGCCTAGCAACGTAATTTCTTTAGCGCCATGTTCAGCTAAATGCGCCACTTCAGCAATCACGTCATCGAACGGACGATTCACTTCTTCGCCGCGTGTATACGGCACAATGCAATAGGTGCAATATTTACTGCAGCCTTCTTGAATGGAAACAGACGCACAAGGGCCTTCCACTTTGGGGTCTGGTAATTTATCGAACTTTTCGATTTCAGGGAAACTGACATCGATAGCGGGTTTGCCATCACGTTTAACGGCATTGATCAACATGGGTAAGCGGTGCAATGTTTGTGGACCAAAGACCATATCAACATAAGGTGCGCGCTCACGAATAACAGCGCCTTCTTGTGAAGCCACACAACCACCAACGCCAATAATGATGTCGGGACGGATGTCTTTGATGGCGCGCCAGCGACCCAGCTGTGAAAACACTTTTTCTTGGGCTTTTTCACGGATAGAGCAAGTGTTCATGAGTAAGACATCTGCATTATCAGGGGAGTCTGCTAACTTCAGACCGTGGGTGGTCTCTAGTAGCTCCGCCATGCGCTTGGAGTCGTACTCATTCATCTGGCAACCCCAGGTTTCTATATATAACTGCTTGCTCACTGCCTTGAAAAACCTTAATTTTGAATAAAATCAAAGCTAAATTTTAACGAGTTTTGCCAGGGGATGCTATTGTTGTGATTAAAAATACGTTAATTTGTTATTAGCAGGTTTATATTGCAAGGATCCTCATGACACACCATCACATCCCAGGTTTTAGAAAAGTTCCTCGTACCGGGGTCATTTATGTCATGCACCGCGCGCAAGAGATGGGGTATCACGCCAACGATCTGGAGTGGGTTAATTTAGGGCAAGGAGCACCGCAAACCAATAACATTCCCGGTGCGAGTAAACGTGTTGAGCAATTGACGATTGATATGAGCCAGCATGAGTATGCGCCAGTGACCGGGCAAAAAGCCTTGTGTCAAAAAGTGGCGGATCTCTATAACCGCTTATATCGTGAAGATAAAAAATCAAAATACACGTGGGAAAATGTCAGCATCAGTGGGGGTGGACGTGTTGCACTTACCCGTATTGTTGCAGCACTTGGCAACATCAATATGGGACATTTTTTACCTGACTATACCGCTTATGAAGAATTGTTAAGTGTGTTTAAAGCCTTTATTCCTATTCCCATTTTATTGTCACCCGAATTTGGTTATAAAGTACCGCTTGAACAAATTAAAAAAGAAGTGATGGGTCGTGGCCTGCAAGCTTTGCTTATCAGTAATCCATGCAACCCAACGGGACAAGTGATTAAAGACGAGTTGTTAAATGACTGGGTGCAATTAGCAAAATCTCTGCGTTGTTCAATGATTTTTGATGAATTTTATTCGCACTATATTTATGATTCGGCATCTCGTGGCGAATTTCCAACCACGAATTCTGCAACGGCTTTTGTTGATGATGTTAACCAAGATCCCATTATTATTGTAGATGGATTAACCAAAAATTGGCGTTATCCTGGTTGGCGTCTTAGCTGGACCGTTGGCCCAGTTGATGTAATAGAAAACATTGCCAGTGCAGGTTCATTCCTTGATGGCGGTGCATCGAATCTTTTTCAGGCACAAGCGTTGCATTTATTGGAACCGGAGTATGTGAAACAAGAAGCACTTGCGTTACAAAAGTGTTTTCAAGAAAAGCGCGATTATATGTTGCATCGATTAAATGAAATGAAGATCCAAACAGAAGTCGTTCCTGAGGGCGCTTTTTATGTATGGGCGAATTTATCGGGTTTACCAAAACCCATTCAAGATGGCATGGCTTTCTTTGAAGCGGGTTTGCGCGAAAAAGTGATCACCGTTCCTGGTGTATTTTTTGATGTGAATCCAGAAAAGCGCCGCTCTCATGCTCAATATGGGCAATACGCCAGAATCAGTTTTGGGCCAGAGATGAGTGCTATTGAAAAAGGGCTCAACGGATTGGAACGTGCCATTTTGAAAGTAAGTTAAATAATTATGAATTTGCCGCCCTCTAAGATTAACTTGTACAATTATAGAGACAGCACAAAATAAAAAAGCAAATTAACTAAGTTATGCAGATCCAAGGAGTGAGCGTGAAAAATATATTAGTGATATGTGGTGGAAAGTCTGCAGAACACGAAGTTTCTTTGATGTCAGCGCGTAACATTGTAAGTGCAATGGATAGAAGCGCGTTTACGCCGATCACCATTGTGATTAGCCGCACAGGCAGTTGGCATCTGTTAAATGAACAAGCCTTTTTTGAAGAACGCACCGATTTTGATCAAGTTATTCTTGCCGGTGAAACCTGCACATTGATGCGCTTGCCTAAGCAAACCATTTTATTAACCCTTTCGGGCAAACAGCTGCCAATTGATGCTGCATTTCCTTTAGTGCATGGCCCGATGGGCGAAGATGGTACCTTGCAAGGCTTGTTAGAAATGATGAGCATTCCCTATGTAGGCGCAGGCGTGCTTTCCTCAGCAATTGGCATGGATAAAGACATGTTAAAACAAGTGCTGGCGCAAAAGGATATTCCGGTAGGTGCTTTTATTGCCCTAACTGATCAACAGTGTATTCCTTCTTTTGAAGAAGCAACCAAGCAATTAGATTCCAACATCTTGTTCATTAAGCCTGCAGTGATGGGATCATCCGTGGGAGTGAGCAAGGTTGATAATCAAGCAACTTATGAAGCAGCCATCGCACAAGCCTTTTTGTATAGCTTTAAAGTACTCATAGAAAAATATTTGCCGGGCAGAGAAGTCGAGTGCTCTGTATTAGGTAATAATCACCCAGTTGCCTCTTGTGTTGGTGAAGTGGTGCCGCATCATGAATTTTATTCCTACGAAGCTAAATATTTAGATCCTAATGGTGCAGAGTTAATCATTCCTGCAAAATTGACGCCACAGTTGGCCGATGAAGTGCGTCATATCGCAGTTCGAGCATTTCAAGCCATTGAATGTAAAGGGTTCGCGCGTGTAGATTTTTTTATCACCCATGATAATCAAATTTATGTGAACGAATTGAACACCATTCCAGGTTTTACGGCAATTAGCATGTATCCGAAAATGTGGGAAGCTTCAGGATTGGCTTACACGACGCTGATCAGTAAATTAATTGATTTTGCTTATGAAGAATTTGCTGCAAAACAAGCAATCCATTTATCGCCTGATTGTGCATTGCTAGAAAAATCGAATGCGTTATTGCATACCGCAATCTAATGACAATAGCGCTTATCTTTCACAAGATAAGCGCCGATTTTATTACAATTTAGCTCGAGTTTGCTGTCTATTATGGTCGTTTGTTTTACGGGGCTCAGGTAGGTAGTCACTTAACGAAACGAAATGCGGTGTATAGTGATGACCTTCTTCATCTGAAGACAACTCATAATCGTCTTCTGCATCATCAGTTGTCGACATTTCACGTAACTGTTCAGTTAATTCAGAAAGTCTTCTAGACGCCACATCTGCTCTTAATTTGCTGCGATTATAAATTTCAATTCGGTTACCATCATGGAGTTCATAACTTAATCCATTCCTTTTGAGAAGGTAAGTTGTGCTTTCAGGAAAGATAATATTACTTTCACGCAACATATCAAAAAATTCGGTTAAATATTTGTTACTGGGATTAATGGCAATATTTTTTGGGTTGCGAGATTGTAATGGATCAATCGCAACTAATAAATCAAGTGAAATTCGCTTCTTATCTGAAGCGGTAAGATTTTTATATGCATGTCGTTGATCGTCATATTGGAGTTTTTCTACAATATAATGAACAGTGTGTTGTAAGTGGCGGAGTTGATAAGACATGTGACTCTCTCCTTGTGGGTGAGAACTGTGCAGAGGGGCTGCGCTTTTTGTCTGACTACATTTTCAAGATATGAAAAATTAGGATGAGTGTCAAATAAGAAAAAAACTGCAAATATCACGCCAATTTAATTAAATTAATGCCATGATCCAAATAATCAAAGCATTCAACATACTAAGAAATACGCTGGCAGAGCCCATATCCTTAGCTTTCTTTGACAGGGGATGCTTCTCTGTTGAGATCCTATCTATTGCAGCTTCAATTGCAGAGTTAAGAAGCTCTACAATTAATACCAGTAGTAATGCACCAATTAATATGGCCTTCGTAAACAATGGGAGTTTTAACATAATCGCCACAGGGATCAGTATCAAGCAAGCAATCACTTCCAAAGTAAATGCAGGTTCCGTCTTAAATGCTGCATACAGACCTTCCATGGAATAGCCAGTCGCCTTCACTAAACGAACAATATGGAACGTAATTATTTTCATATAGTTTGCAACCTGAGTATGTCTAACCTGAATTGCTGTTTAAATTTCACTGGGTGCTTGTGGATAAGGTGCATTGCTCATCGCTTGATAATCGCGAAATTGATGGACTTGTCCCTCTACACGAACTTGTTCAAGCAACGCATCATCACATTGCCCTATCATAATGGCTTCTTGATTACTTTCGCCTTGCGCAACAACGCCATCTTCAGGAAAGCCATTATCAATCGGTGAAAACAAGTTGGCTTGGCCATGTAGTGTTTCTTTGTCGCCACCAAAGGTCACATTTCCAACCACACTAGACATTAAAACGTAGCATTGGTTTTCTAACGCACGCGCCCGGCAAGAATAAAAGACACGATTAAAACCTTGCTTAGAAGGCGTATAACTGGGAACTAAAATCAATCGAGCTCCATCATTCGTGAGATTGCGTACAATTTCAGGAAATTCGCTATCATAGCAAACGGCAATACCAATTAACCCTAAGCTGGTCTTAAACAAGGTTTGTGTATTGCCGGACTGTAAGAGCTGATCAGATTTTTCACTGGCCACTAATTGAAGCTTATCTTGATAGCCATAGTTGCCAGATGGGCCAAAAAAATAAGCGCGATTATGAAATCGATTCGCTGACGCTTGTACAGTAATGGTGCCTGGTTGAATATAGAGTTCAGAATTAACCGCCAGTTGTTGAAAAAATTCCAAATAGCGAGGTAGCATCACTTGGATTTGTGTAAACAGTGTTAAATCATTAGGTGCCGTACCGCTGGCAATTTCAATGCCTGCATATTCAGGCAAGGCTAACAGTTGTGCACCATTTAACTTTGCTTGCATCGCAAGGTTGGTTTGTTTGTTCGTAAAGGCTTTCCAATCTAAAGAAGGCTCAATAACATATTGTGATGCTGCAACCGTAATCATAATGTTTTTGTCCAAAATACCATAGGTTTACGAGTTTGTTCCGCACTATTAATTTCTTTCCATTCATAATAGGCAATCAGTTCAGGATGTTGCTGATAGCCAAAATGTTTCCAAATAGAATCTAGTGAAACATAATCATCAGGTCGCCTAGGGTCGTTTTCATCTCTTGCAACAGCACAAAAAGCGGTTACGCTGCTACCATAAGCAACGGCTGCATTTTCTCTTTCATGAAAAAATTGGCGATACACACCTTTGCCACGATATTGTGGTAACACGACAGACTCTCCGAAGTAAAATATTTTATTAATCGGCATATTTTTTTCAATGAAAGGCTGTTGGCACTCAGGCGTTTCAAATTCTAAAGGAATGGCAGAAGATACGCCTACCACTTCATGGCCATTTTTAACAATGACGAGTACGGACTCTTTGCAGGCGACATAGGTTTGAAGATATTTTAATTCATATTCCATATTGCCTTGATACAAATAAGGGTATTCTTTGAACACAGTAAGGCGCAATTTTGCCAGATCATCAATATAGGATAATGCCTGGTTGCCTTTAAAACGTTGTATTGATAATTCGCTCAAACCTTAACCCTCAACCTGCTTTAACCAATGCTGTAAATTGTAATAATTTGTTACTCGAGAAATCTTGTTATTTCTGATATCAAAAAAAGCGCCGCAGCGTAGTTCATAGAGTTGATTGCTGGCAGTGGGTAATCCTTTATCGGTTTTTTTATAGGTGCCCACTACTGTAAATTCAGCACTTGCTCGTTCTCCATCTGGAGTGGCCATAATAACCAAATCCTTAATATTTTCTTGGTAGGCGTCGTCCATTCGTGCCATAAACTGTGTAAATGCCGCAATACCGATTTCTCGCTCGCCTTGGTTAATGTCATGAATGACATCATCATTGAGTAAAGCTAAGAACGCTGGAATGTCGCGTTGATTAAATTTTTCATAGTATTGTTGAATGAGTGCTAAGGTATTATTCATAAAAGGTTCCATCTATTATTTTAGTTTCTAAACTAAAGGTATAATTCCGTGAAAAACAATAACCTCGTTATTTTTGAAACAATATTAGGCACCAAGTGGCAATTCTTGCCCAATGCTTTAAAGCGCCATTATAACATTCGTGCGTTCAATAATGACAAGCTCATTGTTGCAGGTAAGATTACCGTTGAAAGCAAAGGCATCATGAAGTGGTTTGGCCCTTTATTCGGTGCTATGGGAATGTTGCCTCCTTTCGCAGAGCAGGATATTCCAATTGAAGTCACCTTCTCTACGGTTCCAGATTCGAATGCATTCTACTTCTCACGCACATTCCATTATCGCCAGCATGGTCTGTATCAATTTAACAGTAAAATGATACCGGTTGGTGGCAATGAACTTGTGGATTTGACGCGTACTCATTCGGGCTGGAGAATGGCTTATGATTTCATCGACAATCAAATAATCTTAACGCATCGTGCCTATGTGTTTAAATTTTTTAAGTGGTTTATACCATTACCCATTGAATGGTTAATTGGTCGATGTGATTCTTATGAAGAAGCCATTTCAGAAAATGCTTTTAAAATGGGCATGCAGTTTACCCATCGGTGGTTTGGTGTGTTATATGCGTATTATGGGAATTTTACTTTCGTTGATTAACTTCAAGAGATCGTTGCTACAGCTTCTGTAGCAACGATCGTGATAGACATTATTGACGCATCATTTGACGAGTTCTGGGGGCATCAGCGTTTGTATTCGCGGATTGTGGGCCAACAACGAGTTCTCTCAATTTAGTTGCGCCCTGATAAAGCGCTTTTGAGAAAAGCAGAGTGCCGCCCAGTGCAACCGTATTAAAAGCCAATTCTGGTAGCGAATCGCCTTTTACCATATGGTATGCCAATGCAGCCCCCGCAGTGCCAGCGAGTTCTAAATAAGATATTTCTACACCCTTTTTCATCATAAACCTCCTTTGATAAAAACTGCCAAATTGTAACACACGCATTACGGGCAACAAGATCCAATAAAAAATATAACTGGACATATATTCTGCCAGGTGACCTACACACAAACAGTCGTGATTTTTAGTCTACAGTTAAGTTATGACTGGTAAGTATGAGGGCGAGCTGATGTCGAAATTAGTGATTTCAGATGCAGAATGGGAAAAAGCAGAACAGTTTTTTCAAAATCCTGATAATCAAGATAAAAAGCTGCGCAGAAAAGAAGATCCTCATTATCGCAAAGCAGACACGTCAATCCATTCATTTATTAAAGTGAACAACGAAATTTATGCACTGGCAGCTAACGCCTATTTAGGTGATGGTTCTTTTGGTAAAGTGAAATTAGGACAAAACAGAAAAGGGGATAATGTTGCCGTTAAAATTGAAGGCAGGGGATTAAGAGACGAAAGTAGTGCCACTATTAAGATCACGCGTATGATTGGCTATTATTTTGGTCAATTTGTGCGCGCATTTGATCGACCCATACTATTTAAAGACGAGCCAACCATCAACAAGCTTTATACAGTGACGAAATTACGTAAAGGACGGGAGTTGTATGAAAGCCTTGTTTATGATCCCTATACCGAAACGCAGAAAATGGTTATTGCCATACAATGCTGTTTTGCTATACAAAAATTACATAATAGAAAGATTGTTCATGCAGATATTAAGCCCGAAAACTTTATGATTAGGGCTAATGGACATCAGGTCAATATTAAAACTATTGACTATGATTTTTCGAAAATCTTAGCTAAAGGTCAAAAAAGCTTTCAAGATACAGAAGCGATGGGCACCCCAGAATACGTTGCTCCAGAAATCATCTATCGTTATCAGTATTCGTTTGCTTCTGATATTTATGCCTTAGGCATGTTATTTAAAAATGATTTGGGATTTACTATTCCACTCTGTAAAAGCATGACAGCGCATGTGCCTTCGCAGCGGCCGAATATGCTAGAAGTGCTTAAAAATTTAAAACAGCAATTAGAAAATCGACCGGATCTTGACGTAGATTCGATGATGGTGCTTCATCAAGTGCATAAGTTGATTACGCCTAAAAAAGAGCCGGTATTTGCACAATATTATTTAACCAGCGCTGCTATGCAACGAAGCATTTTGTATAACCAGCGCCTTGCTAGCAAAGAACCCGTTGTTATTCCGGTGGAAGAGGGCAAAGTGCAAGGAATAGTCAGCCAGTTTGAAAGACTGGGTTTGAATTGATTTATGAGGACAGCCACTTTGCATTTTCTTTTTTAAAACTAAGCTTTTGATGTTGGTAGTATCAATTGATACAGAATGTAGTCGTGATACAGAATCGAATCGAAGCATGGTCGGTGCAAGACATCACAATAAAATTCTGTGTAAATTGGCAAAAAATAAATCAACTCCTGATACGATAGTTATAGTTGAATATTTGCATATATATGGTTTATCGGATGAAACCAAGTTAACAAGGTTCACCAATCCAGCGTCGCATTATGTCCTTTTAGTAGCGATGAGAATAATGAACCAAAAAGTATATCGTAAAACATCATATTTAGGTTTTCATTTTTACCTAAATATGATTCAGCCTCAAACCAATCAAAAGTACAAATCAATATTGAAGAAGTTGTCACTTTTAGATCTACTCCAATAGGTCGATATGCTACTTTCAATTTTAGGATATTGAAATTTTTGATTTGGATAGTATAGCTTCGCTTTGCTGACTTTCAGTTGGAACAAAGCCTATTTTCTTATTATTTTCTCTAACCATGAAAATAAATTTATTAAAACGTTCAATGATAGCTTCTTCCTCTTTGCCAGAAGTAGTTTTGACGCTTTTAAGATAACCATCGGATAATAGCGATTGTGTTGGACGATATGTTCTAGCGTTGATGTTTACATATCCGCCCACAAGCTTATCTTGGAATGAGAGATCAATACGTTCTGATTGCAAAAGAGTATTATCCACCTCATCTAATTTAGCTTTGGTGTCTAAAGTTTTTGTGGTGAGTTGCGTTACCACGATTTTAAAATCGTTTATCGCTCTCTCGATTGAATTCAAAAAGCCATCTATATTATTCAATGCGAGTTTTGCAAGCGAATATCGATTAGTCGTTTTAGAATCAACATCATCAAACAATTTAATGACGTTTTTAGTTTTGATGGCGAGTTGAACTGCAAAATATTCATTAATTTCTTTTAATTGCATTCTAATAATATTTAGCTCAGGATATTTTTTAATGTGGTCGAGGAATTCCACGGTTTTTTGATAGGTTTTTTTAGCTTTAGTAATAGCATCCACTGTTTTAAGCGAGTCGTAATCGGCATCAAACGCTGTAAAACAAAGAAGGTACTCGGTTAAATTGACATCATATTCAGCAGTAACACATGCAACGCCACGTTTCATAAAAATTCCTCAAGCTATAAAAATACCAAGATATATTTTACATAATCGAGAGTAAGTTGTATGTCAGGCATATTCTGTCAGGTA
Source organism: Uncultured Candidatus Berkiella sp. (assembly GCA_964502705.1). Classification (GTDB taxonomy): domain Bacteria; phylum Pseudomonadota; class Gammaproteobacteria; order Berkiellales; family Berkiellaceae; genus Berkiella. Next base: position 19,970 of record CAZCXZ010000063.1, read on the forward strand.
AAACCTTAAATAAGGCTGTTATTATCTTTAAGTTCTTTCTTAAGTAAACATTTAAAGAAGTTTAGAATGCTGTTTTAAAGAGATGTTAGGTAACATTTTTTCGCAGCAAAATAGCCTTTAGGTTTACGCGTGCGTTCTTTGTCGCCAAAGTCGACCAAGA
>CAZCXZ010000064.1:0-7344 GCA_964502705.1 Uncultured Candidatus Berkiella sp.
ACCTAGGTATGCAGGGATCAAAACCCTGTGCCTTACCGCTTGGCGACACCCCAATTATGCTCTTATCAATTGTGCTCTAACTTTTTTCACTGCTTGCACAGCCGGCGATTCATTAACCCCTTTGGCAACAAAGCCTGTCAGGTGTGCGGGTAATTTTTCAATTACGCTTTTTGCTGCTGTCTCTGTTTCGAAGCAGGCAAAAACACTGGCACCTGAACCACTTAACCGGGGTTCACCGAAGTTAGATAACCACTTCATCGCATCATCCACTGCTGGGTAATGTCGACGAACAAGTGGCTCAAAATCATTTCTTAATTCGCTGAAGGTGTTTTTAAAGTCACCTTGAGCGAGGGCCTCTATTCTGAGGGCTTGCGTGTTTCTTGTCAATTCAGAATCTGCATACATTTTTGCCGAGATGACTTGGCAGGGGGGGGTGATGACCGCCACCCAAGGTTGTTCTAGTTCGATGGGGGTGAGTTGTTCGCCAATACCTTCAGCTAAGGATGCTTGTCCTTTGATGAAAATGGGGATGTCTGCACCAAAAGAGAGTCCGAATGAAATTAAGTCATTCAACGGCCAATTTATGCCCCACAGTAAGTCCAGCATTAAGAGGGTTGTTGCCGCATTAGAACTGCCACCGCCTAGCCCGGCACCCAAGGGTACCCGCTTGTGTACCGTAATGCTGATGCCTTGTTGGGTGTTTGTGGCTTGTTGGAAAGCGTAAGCAATGCGATAGATAAGATTCGAAGCGTTCGGGATCCCCATCATGTTATTGGGCAGCAACACGATCTGTGAATCATCGCGTAGCTCAAATGACATTTCATCGCCGTAATCTAAAAACTGAAAACAGGTTTGCAATAAATGATACCCATCATCACGGCGACCGATGATATGCAAAAAATGATTTACCTTTGCAGGAGAGCGCACATTAAATTGCGAAAACCTATTACTCATGCTGGTAATTCTTTCCAGGTGTTTACGATCATTTTAATTTTTGCACGGTCATTGGTTAAAAGCACTTTGCTAGGCAGTGGTGCAAATTGACCTGGACGATATTCTTGATATTCGATTCTCCAGCCATCTTGTTGCAGGTACGCTAACAGACCTTGATCATTAAATTGCTTACCGTGTTTTTCATTGGGCGATGGAATGCCACGTAACCAATATTTTAAGCCACGTAAGGGTACTTGCCAGTGGACAACTTTATAAAGCAACGCTTCAGGCGTTCTGGCGGTTGATGTGTTGCCATTCGCTTCTTTGAGTTCAACATGATTGGGGCCACCGATAATGTAAGCACTTTTAGCACCAAAAGGGCCAAATAATTTAATCTGATAAAACTCACCTTGTTGCTGCCAAACAAATGAAGCGTTACCGCCTTTGTTACCATGCGTTACAGCAATGCGACCTTCGGCTTGCCAATGATTAACCGTATTGAGTTGTTGCTCATTTTGTTTCCAACGCTTTTCTAACGCTGGTGTGGTTGCCACAATGTTTTGGTTTTTGTCAGGATTGGATGCGCAACCTGCAAGCAGAATAATCAGGAGCGCAAGCACGTTAAATCGATTCATTATTTAGACGATCCCTTGGTGATTTTTAACGAGTATATAACGATTAAGATGAAAAAGGCGAAATTTTGCTTTCCCTGATATTTCCATGTAATTATCAGTATTGCATGAATATCAACATGTTTTTTCTGATCAATTGCTGTTATAGTTGCTCGCCTGATTTAGTTGTAGGAGCAGTATCAATGCGAACGGCCAGTAGTAACAAAGTAAACCGTCCAACTAATTTTGGTGTGTGGGTTTTAGCGGCTTCTCTGCTGATGGGTAGTCCAGCACTTCAAGCAAAATCTTCCGTGAAAGCGACCGATGATGTTAAATATTCATCTGTTGTTACTGCAAAGGCTTTAAAGTCGCAAGCAACCAAGTCAACCCGTGCGACCGATCCGCAAGTTCAAAGTGGTCAATTTTCAGGGATTAATCCGAAAGTATTAAATTTAGCTTTAAAAGCGCAGCAAAAAGCTAAAAATATGGGTATTCCCCGCAAACAATATTTAACTGTGATCGATTATTCATTGCCTTCAACGGCGCGACGATTGTGGGTATTGGACATGGCGCGTGGCAAAGTGATCCATCATGTGCATGTTGCTCATGGTTCAGGCACGGGCGATAATCACGCTAAGCATTTCTCTGATGCACACGGCAGTCACAAATCCAGCCTAGGATTATTTTTAACGGGCTCTACCTACCAAGGTAAGCATGGCACTTCATTAACCTTACATGGTTTGGAAAAAGGCTTTAATGGTAATGCAGCAAGTCGTGCAATCGTCATGCACCCTGCTGGTTATGTAAGAGATGTGGGTGGTCGCTTAGGACGTAGCTGGGGCTGTCCTGCCATTAGCCATGCTAACGCATCCATTATTCAAACCATCAAAGAAGGTTCGCTCATATTTGCTTATTATCCTGATAATAAGTGGTTGAGCAGTTCTAAGTTTCTGTAATTAACCTAAAAATAATTTAGGAAACCAATCTTCCAAAATACTATTTGGAAAAACTAATCGAACAGGGCCTTTAGGCGTATTTGATGTCAGAAGGCCCTTTCGAATTAACGCACTCAGAATGGTTCTAGCTTGTCTTTCTTGATAGTGTGTAATTGTAGCTGCTTGTCCTCGTTCAAATTCCCCTTTAATAAATGCTTCTTTAAGTAAGCGAAGAGCGTTGCTTGGTAGTTGGTTTGTATTGTATTTTGCCGATCTTTTTGCCGGTAGTTATCAATACCGTGTAATATTACGATGTACTAATCATTATTTAATTTGTAGCAAAGCCAGTGGTAAGGGCAATATAGGAGTCTGCGAAATAGCGGAAATACTTTTTACTTTTGCAAATATTTCGCTATTTTTATATTTAAGTACTTGCTTAAGTTCTGGCGGACGTAACTGAGTGGTCCATTTGACTTCAACTGGCCACATGCGATTATTTTTTACATAAGCGACGTCGACCTCACCTTCAGCTTTAATATAGTACGTTGGGAAAAAACGTCTAAAATGTGTGATGACGCAAGATTCGACTAAATCAGAATACATTTGTGGATTAGAAAAAATGGGTTTAATCTGCATTTGATAAGGATTTTCCACTGGGTTTAACCAGGATCTGAGTGCATGAAAAATAAAGGGGTCGCAGAACATTATCTTTTTTTGTTTTTTAGGTGCAGCCACCAATTTATCTTCAATGATGGCTGATTGGACAAAAACAGCATCCATTGACTCAAGCAACCCAACATAATCAGTGACAGTAGAAGTGTGATCGATCGATAATTCTTTGACTAAATTGGTCCATGATATTTGTTTATTATAATGCTTTATGATTGCCCCAATAATTTCTCTTAAAAACAATTCTCTTTTATTGCGTTTAAGAATATCTCCACGTATCCAATCAGAATAGGTATTTAAAGTTGAAATATTAATAGTAGCATTTTTGGCATAATCATTGATTGCAGTCAAAAATCCGCCATGAATTAAATATTCGTCGAATTCTTGATATAGCATTTCTATTAATTTACTAGAAGGCGGCGTATTAATGTCGAAATTAGATGGGAAATTGCCTTTTAGATTTAAAAACTCTGAGAATGATAGTGGGTAGTAGTGAAAATCGACTTTGGCAGCTTTGCCGCGTCTCCCTGGAAAGCGCTTGCGTGCGTCTTGCATTAAGACTAAGTCTGAGCCACTTAATACCAATACAACGGTTTCCAAAGCACCAATGTCAGCAAGATACTTAATGGTTTTATCCCAATCTGTTATATAGGTGATCTCATCTAAAATGATATATTTAATTTCATTTTCAGGCATTTGTGCTAATTGATTTTGAATTAAACTAAACAAACTTTGATAGTCGCTGATCAGTTCCCCTGAAAAAAAACAGATTGCTTGAGGTGAAATACCTTTTTTTAATAAGTACTCCATCCATTGCTTCAGCAAGGTTGTTTTGCCAATCTGACGACCGCCACCTAGGGTAAGAATAGCGGGTTCGTTGTTCGGTAACTCATGTATAAGTGGGGCATGATAAACATATTGTTGTGCATAAAGCCTTTTTAAATGTGGATCAGTTTTTGCAAAGTTTTGCGCATTTTCAAGATGTGTATTATTGGGAGAAAATCGAATATCCATACCACAGGCCTAGTTGTATTAGTCATAGTACCTATTTTAGTCTAGTGAAGTAGTTTACTCAATGGCCATTGCGTAAATTTACGCAATGGCCATTGAGTAAATTTAAATAATTCTGTAACACATTGATTATATTAGGAATATTATTATGCCTCTCGCATGGTTAACTTAATTTCCCCACAGGCAAAATCAAAAGCCTCATTGGCCAGTGGCAATTTATTATAAAAACGTAAAAAGCCATGGATCATACCGGGGAACCGTTTAGCATTCACATGGATGTTATGCGCTTCTAGTTTATTCGCATACGATTCACCCTCATCGCGTAGCGGATCACATTCAGCGGTGACTACGGTTGCAGGGGGCAGTTGCGTGAAATTAGGATTCTGTAGAGGAGAAGCAAGGCCATCTTTGCGATATTTTCCGGCACTGAATACCATGTCTTCTAAGTAATTAATAAAGGTAATGTCTAACAAATAACCATGCGCATATTCTTTTTTAGAAGGAAATTCGTGCGACAAGTCTACCATCGGATAAATCAACGTTTGATGGCGAATAATATGCAAATCTTTATCGCGCAATAAATGCGTTAACGATGCGGCAATATTACCACCGGAACTTTCACCCCAAATAGCGAGTTTATTAGGATCAACACCCATTGTTTCGGCATGTTGATGGATCCATTGAATGGCGTCTAAGCATTCGTATAGAAATTCTGGGAATTGACAAAGTGGCGCTAAGCGATGCGAAATATAAATCACTTTCATGCCCAATTTATTGGCAAGCAAGCTGCAATATTCATTAGATGAAGCACTATGATTAATAATATACCCGGTTGCCGAGAGAAAAATCACCGCAGGCAGTGGCGCATCACCTGAATGGTTTTCGGGTGTATAACAGCGCACCGATAAGTCTTGGCGGATTGTAAAATCTTTAGAAGGTGCTGGTGTGATTTTCAAACTTGGTAAGCGTAGCACTTCCATGATTTGCTCAGGCGTGTATTGATGAAGCTTACCAAAACCGCTGCGGTAAACCATGGCGACTAAACGCTGTAGGGCAGGATCTAAGGGCATAGGGTATCCAATTTGTTCTAGATTAATATCGTATGACTACAAAGAGATTATACCAATCCCTAATCCAAACAAAGAGTCAAAGCGCCTTGCATAGGTAGTATTCAAACTTGGGCAGGGGTTGTTGATAAAGTGTATTGGTATGAATGATCACTTTTGTCGATAAGAATTTGAAAAGAATTTTCTATAGTATTCTTGAGCATTTTCTTTTGAATCTTTGCAAGTTAACGTTTCGATAGGGTCATTATGACCGTAACCCGCCAGATTGTTAGTGGATATGACTTTTGTGCCATGATAAAGCCGTAGCTCATCGTTGGGGTCGGGGTGCAGATCTTTTGGCCTTTGATGATGCGTTGTTAAACCAAAATGTAAAGAAGCAGGTCTAGCAATAACACCATCTTCAACTGAACGACTTTCGAATTTGTTAGATTCTACTGTGATGTAGCATTTGCTTTCTTCTGGGATTTCAAGATAAGCACTTAACGCATCAATGTCTAGATCAGTCAACGTGAATTTTAACTTATCCAGGGTGCCCCAGATAGTTCTATCCCAGCCTTCGGGGTGTTGATAATAAACAAGATCGCTAAATTTCGTAAAAGATCGTCCATTGAAAATTTTCATATTGAAGCCCATTTTATAATAGATATAGGCAACAATCGTTGAAATGCCCGCACCTAAGGAATGGCCACATAGCTGAATATTTTCTGGTTTAATCCCTTGGTTACGTAAGCGTTCAATTTGTGAAATAAGATCGGATATTAAATCGAATTTATTGTGAATTTCGCCGGTGCTACGCAGTACATTCCGATAGTTGTAGCTTAAAGTATTGTATTTTAATGCTTTGCAATCATCTAGAAGTTGCTTAAATATGTCTTGAAAACACATGCCGTTTCCCACCAAATAGATGATATATTTTTGCTGGTCAGGTGCTAATGCTTCTTGTTCGGCGTGCGATAATTCCAAGGTTTCAAGTTCGGCACCATCATGTGTGCAAACGGTGTGTGTTTCTGCTTTGACGTCCGAATTTTCCGGTTTTGAAAGTTTTCTATTAAATTGTTCCTCAATCGTGTAAGTGTCTCTAATAAAGGATTCGTCTTTGGTTAGGATTTGTGCTGGCACAAGTTTTTGGCTAATTTGTTCATCAAAAAAATAACCAAACCCGCTTGTGATTGCTCGCCACAAAATACCAGTAACAGTTTTGGGATAAAGTAAGGATTTGGCAAAGTCATGAGTTTGCGTTTTGCTAACATTAAATTTCATGACTTTGCTCTCTATTTATTGAAATTTAGGACGTTGTGTATCATCGACATAAGTTACATCACGGTGACGTAATTGTTGAGAAATTTCTTCGGAGCTTTTAGCACTAATGCGATTATTTGTAACAGAAAGCCAATGTAACTTAGGTGCTCTTACGGCTGGTGTAATGTCTGTCAGCAGATTGTCAGACAAGTTAAGCGATGTTAATGATGGCATGTCACCGAGTGTGATTGGCAAAACAGTTAGATCATTTGAATTCAGATTAAGAATTTTTAAATTGGTAAGTCTAACAATATTTTCTGGAACAGATGTAATATGCACACCAGTAACGTATAGCTCAGTGATTGCCTGACACTGGCTATCTGTTAGATTAGCAAAAAATTCAGGCAGCAAGCGAGAAATGTGCCGCAGATGAACAACTTTTTTATCACTATCTTGATACGCCACCTCATGAATATGCAAGTTCAATTCATCGAGTAAAGCTTCACGTTCAACTAATGATGCATTTTCAAACGTGTCGGTAAGTGCTTTTGCCGCTTTTGTGTAAAGCTGATCCGATAAGTAAGGATTCGCAGATAAAAAATCAACGACATTTTCCCTTGATTTAAGGAGTTGTTGAAACTCGGTTTGCTGGCTCTTGAATTGTTTCTCTTCTTTAGGACCGTTTAACATAATTACCTCTGAAAATGCATGAAGTTACATACTTTGCAACGATGGTTGACATACGGTGTAACTACAATCTGTCTATATGAATACTAATAAGTATCGTAGCTGTGTTTAAACAATTGAGCAATCAAGATTTTTGTCTATTAACTGTAAAATTTAGCCCTTTTACATTATAGATATTCTATATCTAAGTTT
>CAZCXZ010000064.1:7354-20046 GCA_964502705.1 Uncultured Candidatus Berkiella sp.
CATAATAGTAGGTGAATAGCGAGGGTAATGTATGATAGGTAGTGCAGATACTCATGATTTAGATCCTGGATTAGCGGATAAGTTTTGGAATGCAGACACGGTAGCGACGGTTATTGCTGCCAAAGCAGAGAAAAGAAATGTTAAGGATAAACCGGTTAACATTTTCGTGCTGCAAGTAATGAATCCTACTACAAATGAACGAGAAGTCGAAACGTTTGTTAATAATTTAAAAGAAAGTATCGACAAAGGCAATTTTGCAGACGGTGATAGATTTCAAGTCGCTGCACAATGCGGTGCGCATTGGACGCCATTTGATATCACAATAAGAAATGGCCAAATGCATGTCGTTTCTCTTGATGCGGTAGGTGATCCCTCGGAAATGGATACGTTAAGAGTTTTTCAGAAAGCTTTTCCAACGGCAACTTATTATGGTTATCAAGCAGCGTCTGAAAATGCGGCTATTCAGTTTGATAATTGCAGTTGCTCAAGATTTTCGTTGGATATGCTGTTTAAATTACAGAACATAGATGTTGTATCAGAATTAGAAGCCCAAGCTAAAATAAAAGCACCAAGAAATATTACTCCAGCTCGTGATAAAACAAAAGGCCCAGAATATTTATTAAATCCCTCAGATATACCGCCGTCTATGGCATTTATTTATAGAAATACGCAATCTTGGACGAATATTAATGCACTTCCTCCTACGTTGCAGTCAAGCCCGATTGATAAAAAATCTACAACACTAATCGATTACGCAAACGCAGGATCGGTGCAAGTGGACGACAAAAAATCTCCTCCCAATGCCGATGGATCATTCAAGCAAAAAAAGGTGCATCAATCCATTGAGAAAGTCAAAGCGAAGATGTCAGCTTATACCAATGATTTTATTATTGCGCATCCTGATCGTACCGCTATACTCGCGAATCGCACAGGAAATCACTATATCACTCAAGACGCTGCAGGAAGAGCAAGGTTAAACGATGCGCAAACCAGTCGTTTTTCGGACGAACAAAAAATGGGTGCATTGTCATCAGAGTTTGTTAGAAATAATGCCGTTGAGGAAAGAAAAGGATTTTTTTCTAAGTTTAAACCTGAAACCCGAACGGAAAAGAGCGTGAAAATTGCTAAAAGTGTCATTCAAGATGTTTCAAATGACGCAGCAACACCGAAGACACGTGAAAACTTTGGAAAAATATTACCAGCCGAGAAGGCAAGACTTGACGAAAAAGGGTCTGCTCCCAGAAGTTCAGCCTCTTCATCTAGCAGTAGTCCCCCTCCTTTAACATCAGCTTATAATGCATCTAGATCAGCTTCTTCAGGATTAAGTGCAGCAGATGCAGCAAAGACTCCTTCGGAACCAGAGCCTAAAGGGAAAGAACGTGTGTCACCTCGTAAGTAATCTTGTGAAATTCCGCGGGCAGTGAAATGTTAGCGGTGGTTAATAAGTGACAAACGCCAGGCAGATGACATTTGCGGCAACATGTTTAACATGTATTGCATATAAAAAATCGTGCAAATAGGCTTGTCCTCTTTAAAATACTGTGTTAGCTTCAAAAAGATAATTTCAATTTACCGAGAAATCACAAAATGATCACTAGCTTCACTCAATTGTTCGATGCAGCCAACACGGCTGTGTTAGCTTTTGTTGAAGCGTTTATTCTCGTCCTTTTTGTGGTGATTTTTATCACATCCTCCTTAGGCCTATCGAGAAAATTATCTGTGCCTCGTTAGGCCAGATCTCTGTCAGATACCTATTTATTCAATAAAAACACGTCTTGTTTTGACAGGAAATAAATAGCTTTCATCTTTTTTATGACATATATGAAATAAAATCATTATTTCGTAGGAGTATTGCTATGCTTGATTCAAAAATGCCCAATGGTGAAAATCCACCACAAAAGAGTAATTGGAGTGCAATCTACCAAGCCATTTTGGGAGGGGCAGCAGCGGGAGCTGCAGAAGTTGCGGTTGATCATCCCTTCTGGACATTAAAAACCCGTTATCAGAATGATCAGATCCCCAAAGCAGAAAAATTCACGATGGATCCGCGCGTGCTTTATCGCGGATTTTGGCCGAATATTTTATCGATGGCGCCGATCACCGCTTTGCAAGTGAGTGTGGCGGCGGGTTTAAAGTCGGTGTTTCATCGTGATAACAATCATCCACCTTCAGAACTGGAGGCACTCTCCTATAGTGCAGCAGGTGGAGCAGTTTCATCGATTGTTGGTGGGCCAACCGAATATACGATGGCGCATCAAACTGCCCAAAGAGGCTTTTATAGCACGCTCAAAGATCTGATTAAGATGCGAGGCATACGCGCTTTATTTACCGGTATGCCAGGTACGGCCGTAAGAGATGCTAAATTCACCATGGGATTTGGCTTTGGCGCCCCTTATCTTAAAGAGCAAGCAACACCTTATATGCCAGAGAATGCTGCGGCAGTGGTTGGTGGTATTGGGGCCGGTGTACCGGTTGCGGTTCTTTCTCAGCCTTGGGATAGCCTCAAAACAGCTCAGCAAACAGCGATGTCACCAGAAGGCAATCATCCTGTAACACCACTTTGGCGTCTTGCAAAAGAGAAAATCCAACGTGAAGGTGTTGCTGGATTGTATAAAGGAAGTTTCTGGCGAATGGGACGAGTTACTTCGGCTGTTATGCTCATGAGTGAAGTCAATGAACGTGTTAGTAGTTGGTTAAAGCCTAAACAGTAATAATTAGCCCGGGTGCTTTATAGTCCCGGGCTTTTTTGCTAGTTTTTCATCATACGTTTCATCGTGTCCATGATGTTTTCATGTTTTGGGTTTTGTTTTAATGCCTCATTCCATACTTGTTTGGCGCCTTCAAAGTCTTTCATTTTCCACATCACTTCGCCTAAGTGCGCTGCGATTTCAGCATCAGGCATTAATTTTGCTGCTTTTTTGAGTGTTTCTAAAGATTGTGGATAGTTGCCCATTTTATAATATAGCCAACCCATGCTATCTAACACCGATGCATTGTTAGGTGATATTTTTATCGCAGTGGTTAAATATTTTTGTGCTTCATCAAAGCGCTTGGTTTTATTTGCGAGCATAAAGCCCAAGGCATTCAGCGCATCAACATGGTTGGGTTGAAGAGCAATGATGGTTTTTAAATCTTTTTCTGCCATATCGAGTTGATCGACTTGATCAGCAACTAAGCTTCTGACGTAAAGGAGTTCAACATCATCAGGAGAGGTCATTATATTTTCATTGATTAAAGCCATAGATTCTTTGAAGTTCTTAGATTTATTCAGAACATCAATTCTTGCTAATAAGACTTGTTTTTGATCAGCTTCATCATTGGGTTGAATACGTGAGAGCACTGTCAGCGCTTCATCATAGCGTTTTTTATCGGTTAATAAAACGCTGGCACGAATTTGTGATAAGACATGAAATGGGCCGGTTAACACTTGTTGAAATTGATCAATAGCCACGTTAGGCTCATTTTTCATTTCAGAGACTCTTGCTAAGAAATAGTACGAGATATCTTTGCTATCAGGCATTTGACTTGAGCGTTTAAGAATTTTTTCAGCTAAATCATACCACTGCGCTTGGATACTCATCCTAGCAAATTGTAACAGTTCCTCAGAAGTGAGTTTTGGATTGTCGATGATTTGCTCAATTTGTTTTTGCGCATCTGCATCGAAGCCATTGTCTAATAAAAACTGTGCATAGTATTGGCGGAGCACTTGATTATCGGCATAGTGATTGACTTGTTTATCAATGAACAGCTTTGCAGCTTCTTTTCCCTGATTACGAAACAGGGCTTCGGTATACAGTTGTATAGCATTAACTGAATCAGGAGAGATCTTCAGTGCGTCTTCACTCATTGTGAGGGCTTTTTTGTCATCGCCGCTATACAGGTAGATTTCACCAAGCGCTAAATGTGCACTGGCAATTTTAGGTTCAGCTGCGGTGAGGAGTTGTAAGGCCTGAATAACCCGTTTATTATCGCTATCCTTTTGAAGCTGGCGGTATAACACAAGATAATACTGGAGTGCCTCTTCAGGGTTTTGTGCTTCTGCTTGGCGTAAGAACGGTACGGCATTTGCCACTTGATCCAAACGGATATACAGTGCCGCAGTGGTGATTTGGGCTTCTAAGTTCTCTGGTGCTGCTTTCGCCCAAATGACGGCAGGTTCAATGGCAACCTCTAGAGAGGCCACGGTTAAGGCGATTTGCGTAGCGCGGGCAGCAACGCTGGCGTCTTGGGTTTCTTTGGCGGCAGCGATATAATTTGCCAACGCTACATCAGGATGCTCTCTATCTAGGGCCATTTCGGCGGCCATGAGTTGAAATAAGCTCTCAGCAGGAAGTTGTGCTTTAGGGGTCTTGGTCTTTTCTTGTATGATAAGGGCACTTTCAGTCGGAGCTACCGCAACGATAGGTTGAGCGCTGCTGATTGTTAGATGATCGGGGACAATAAAGAGAAGCGGTAAAAAAAGTGTAGCTGCCTGCTTCATAAAGTATCCTTACTTTATCACTATGTAATGTGATTAACTATTCTTCCTTAATCACAACATCGGCAAGCTTGAAGAAATCCGTAAGAGATTTTTAATTCAGTAATTTAAGTGACCAAAGCGTGTTATTAACTTTAGGCATCAGTCATAAAACAGCCCCCATCGATGTTCGGGAGAAGCTGGCCTTTGCGCAGGAGACTATTCCAGCAGCGTTAGAGGCGTTATATGCAGCAGTGCCGCTAGAAGAAGTCGCATTGTTATCGACTTGTAATCGCACTGAATTTTATTGCAGCACTGCTGATGTCACGAGTACGTCTCTTGGCCAATTACAATCCTGGTGGAAAAAGTATCATGACCCTCAGTTTGATATGGATCCCTACCTTTATATGTTTGCTGAAGAAAATGCAGTGAAACATATTATGCGACTTGCCTGTGGTCTAGATTCGATGGTGATTGGTGAACCACAGATTTTAGGGCAACTTAAAAGCGCTTATCACACAGCGTCACAAACGGGCTTTGTGGGTAAGACGTTATCACGCTTGTTTCAAACCAGTTTTTCAGTGGCTAAAAAAATTCGCACCTCAACCGGTATTAGTGCGCACCCAGTATCGATTGCGTACGCGTCAACAACCTTAGCAAAACAAATTTTTAGTGATTTGAGTCTGGCAACCGTTGTGTTAATTGGTGCGGGTGAAAATATTGAATTAACCCTACAGCATTTACTTGCCAAACAAGTTAAAAAAATTATTATTGCTAACCGAACGGTTAGCCACGCAAAAACCCTAGCAGAAAAATATGGTGCCATGGCAGTAGGACTGAATGAACTACCTTGGTGTTTGCAACAAGCGGATATGGTGATTAGCTCTATTGCTAGCCCAAAACACATTGTAACAGAGCAACATGTGGAAGAAGCATTTGCCCGCTGTAAGCGACGACCACTGTTTATGGTTGATTTAGGTGTGCCGCGTAATATTGCGCCAAGTTTAAGTGAGAATGAAGATATTTATCTTTACACCGTCGATGACCTGCAAGGTTATGTGAATGAAAATTTGAAATCCAGACAAGAGGCGGCAGTAGAAGCAGAAGTGCTGATCCGAGACGCTTCAAACACGTACATGGAATGGTTGTTGGCGCAAACGCAACTTGCGACCGTGCGTCAATTACGTCACAAGGTCGAAGAACTTAAAAACCATGCGCTACAGACTGCGCTTGCGCAACTGCGACGGGGCGAGGATGCTGAAAAAGTGTTGAATCATTTTGCCCATCAATTAACGCAAAAAATTCTTCATCAACCGACCATCCAATTGCGTCGCGCAAGCTTAGAACAATCAGACGAAAAAATTAACGTTGTCAAAGAATTATTCGATTTAAGTGATTAATAATGAAACCATCGATTGAAAATAAATTAGCCGGCCTAGTTGAGCGACATGAAGAAATTGGGATGTTGCTGTCTGAGCAAACGATTATCGCTAATCAAAACAAATTTCGCGAATTATCAAAAGAGTATTCTGATCTGGAACCTTTGGTAACCACCTTCAAACAATACCAGACATTGCTTCTGCAACAAGAATCCGCAAAGGCGTTACTCAATGAAAATGATGCTGAGATGCGCGAAATGGCAGAAGAAGAGCTTGAGGCAGTAGCGGTTAGCCTAGAAGCCATTGAAAAAGAATTACAACTGTTTTTGATCCCCAAAGATCCAGACGATGATAAAAACGTCTTCTTGGAAATTCGCGGCGGTGCAGGTGGCGATGAAGCGGCGATTTTTGCCGGTAACTTGTTCAGAATGTATAGCCGTTATGCTGAACAGAAAAGATGGAAAGTCGAAATTATCAGTGAAAGTTTTGGTGAGCATGGTGGCTATAAAGAAGTCATTGCGCGCATCATTGGCGATAATGTTTATTCCCATATGAAATTTGAATCAGGTGCACATCGAGTACAGCGCGTTCCTGAAACCGAAGCGCAGGGGCGGGTTCATACTTCTACCTGCACCGTTGCGGTATTACCAGAAGCTGAAGAAATCGAAAGTATTACCATTAATCCAGCGGAACTTCGTATTGATACCTATCGAGCATCGGGTGCAGGTGGTCAGCACGTAAATAAAACCGATTCGGCGGTACGAATGACCCATCTGCCAACCGGGATCGTGGTAGAGTGCCAAGATGAGCGCTCACAACATAAAAATCGTGCAAAAGCCATGTCATTGCTGCAATCAAAAATTTTGCGCATGCAAAAAGAAGCGCAACGCGTAGAACAGGCTTCTGCGCGAAAGAGCTTAGTCGGAACTGGTGATCGTTCTGAGCGTATTCGAACCTATAACTTTCCGCAAGGCCGCGTAACCGATCATCGAATTAATCTCACATTATATAAATTAGATGAAATTGTTGAAGGTAAAGTTGGTGAATTAATTGAAGCCTTGCGTCAAGAATTCCAAGCAGAGCAATTGGCAACGCTTGAGCAATAATGAATACGGTCGCACAACTGCTAAAACAAGGAAGTGATTTACTACGATTTACGGATAATCCACTGTTAGAAGCGCAATTGCTTTTGGCTAAGGTGTTGGGATGTGAACGCATTAAGCTCATCACTTGGCCAGAGCAAGCAGTAAGCGAAGAACAAACAGCATTCTATCGCGCTTTGATTGAACGACGTCTGCTGCGCGAGCCTTTAGCTTACATAATAGGCACCAAAGAGTTCTGGTCACTGAATTTGAAAGTGAACTCGCATGTCCTGGTGCCGCGTCCTGATACAGAATTACTGGTTGAAACCGTTTTAGCGCAATTGCCAAAAGAAAAACTCACTATATTAGAATTAGGCACTGGGAGTGGGGTAATCGCTTGTGCGTTAGCCCATGAAAGACCCACTTGGCAGGTGTTTGCAACGGACATTTCTTCCGATGCTTTAACTGTCGCTACAGAAAATGCGAAAGCCTTACAGCTGTTTAATATTAGTTTCATGCAATCAAATTGGTTTGAGGCAATACCGCAACAAGCCGTAGCCGCCATCATTAGTAACCCTCCCTATTTAAGTCATCATGATCCCCATTTAAAAGAAGATCTATTACATGAGCCACAATCGGCGCTGGTTTCAGGTATAACGGGTTTAGAAGCCTATGAAGCGATTATTGCTAACGCTCAAGATTATCTTGTTCCTGGCGGTCTACTTGCATTTGAGCATGGGTATGAACAAGCCACAGCAATACAGCAGTTACTGATAAAAGCGGGGTATATTGAAGTATTGACCGTAACCGATTTGGCTGGGTTGCCACGTGTCACTTTTGCACGCAAATCGTAACCGTGCATAACCTATGTGGTAATTAATAGCATTAAAATACAATTTAGTAGCTGTTTAGCTACCTAGATTATCCTTTCATATTTAAATGTTGTTTACTTTCAAACTAACAAATGCTTATGATGCGATAGTGCGATATAATTTAGCCGCTACGTTTTAGTTGTTTTGACAGTTTAAATAAGGAAAGCAATGAAAGAGATCTCATTAATTGAATGCCAAGCCGTTAGTGCAGGGTGTGATGTCTGTGGTGGCCAAAATAAAGAAGAGGCATTGCAGACTTTTGGCGCTATTGCTCTCACAACAATGGCAGCGACATTTACCGCGCTTTGGTATTTTGGCGTTTAAGGCTATAAAAGACACCCAATCACTTTGGGTGTC
Source organism: Uncultured Candidatus Berkiella sp. (assembly GCA_964502705.1). GTDB lineage: Bacteria > Pseudomonadota > Gammaproteobacteria > Berkiellales > Berkiellaceae > Berkiella. The sequence goes on from CAZCXZ010000064.1 coordinate 15,501, forward strand.
TTATACTTCTAAAGTATCTCTTCTATTTCAGCTCTCTGCTTCCATTTTTTGCATACTATACAAATAGATTGTTCTGAATCGGTCCCTTGGCAATATTCATTGAACTAATTCGCATCTTTTGACTCTCAACGTATAAGAACAAGAAAATAAAAAGTTGCGTGCAACTACCCTTATTCTCTTTGAGAAGGTCATACTGATGTCGCACAAACATGATGAAATATTAGAGACGCTCATCGCTGAAGGTTCACCTGCGAAAGCCTTTTATGAATATGCTCGAATTGATAGGGCAGGGCATAAACTATCCTCTAAAACCAAAAAAAATATTACCGAGTATCTTAAGTCCAATCAGCAGATTGTAGTCAGTGATTTTCTACATCAATTTCCAAATTTGGCAAACGAAAATCCCAGAAAAGCCTATCGCTACTTATGTTTGCTAATGACAATTTTTCCTGAGACCAAGCTTGGAATCGATGTACGCAAAGCGATTGTCGAAAATCAAGAAGAGATGACTGATGTCTATCTAAAAGATAACAATTTAGATGATCCTATTCTGGTCAATGAAGCGGATCCCTTAGTGATTGCTTTGCGTTGGCATATTGGACTTGATCTAAAGAAAGGGCATTTGAATTATTCTAAAAGTAACCTAATTAAAATTCTCTCTGCAGAAAGAAATTACACAAAACTTGATGAAGTTCTGAAGCACATGGCTTCCTGTTCTGTATTAGACATCAAGTCAGTCGACAGAACGCTTTATGATTTATATGAGATAACTCAAGATTTTTATGATCAAGAAGCACTGCCACCTGAAGAAGAAACACATCAATTTGAGAATCAACTGCGCGAAATATTAATACAAACAACACCCTATCAGCGATTTACCGAAGAAAATAAAGATTTACTAGAGAGTATTAAAAATGAGCGCACTGAAGTGGTGAAAATGTATTTTAGAAATAAAACATCACCCTATTCAATGCGTGACTTTGTTATGTTGTCTGAGCCAGGTATTTTAAACAAGCTAGAGTCTGCTGATGAAGTTTTACAAAGAGCCATCAATGATGTGAGTGCAAGTAACCCTAAATACTATCAAGATAAGTCTACCTGGATTGCAATAGTTAAGAGTAAGAATCCAGTTGAGATTGAGAAGCTACAAAGTTATGTCAAAACCACTGATGCTAGTGGCATTAGACATTTAGCTATGCAATATCACATATTAATTTATCATGGAAAGCCAACGAAAGCAGAAAGGAAAGCTTATCGCAAGCAAAGAAATCGATTGTTGCGTAAAGCAGCCGTTCGTGGTGATAAATATGCAAGAAACAAATTAAATAGTTTCAGTAAATATACGCCTGAAAAGGTAATGGCAGTTCAGAAAGCCACTAAGATAGTGCAAGATATAGATGACACAGTCGCTATTCTTACCCATATTTTAAATTCAAGAAAATACAATCGCCTTAGATCATTGGGGATTGGTAATAAAGAGCAATTAGAAGCAAGAATCGCTTTTATGAACTCAACTAAAGAGAATGTTATAAAAGAAACTGATAAATGGATTGATCATGAGAATGATTTAACCGCGACAGAATTTATCGCCAACATTGAGAGTTTATCAGCTCCTATTTTAGATAAGCTCGCTAAAGAAATCAAAAATCGAGAAATTGTTAAAACGGCTGGAATTGTTGCAGCGTCTGGTATCCCAAAACTATTCGATTTTGTTCAAAGAACCGCTTCGAATTATGTTTCAGGTACCGCGCCTAAAAAAGGGTCAAATTTTAGATTTTGGAATGATCATTATTATGCAGCTGTTGATGCCATGGTCGATATACCAGAAACAGCGAGTCGATTAAAAAAGAAGCAGAAGGCAGAAAAATTAGTCGCTAAGGAGCAGTTGGATAAAGCCCAACAAGAAGTAGAGAAATATGAGGAATTAATCAAAACCAACCCTAAAAACTTTCTTCAAAAGGCATTTGGAATCAAATCAGCAAATGAAAAAGCTTTAAAGAAAGCAGAAGAGCAAGTAGCGATTGCTGAAAAGAACGTTTACCGCGCTAAACGCAATGCAAGCGACTTATCTGATGTCACTTGGTTATCTGATAATTTTCCAGGACTTGAAATTGAAGAACGTACCGTAGTGACTGAAGACGGTAAATATATTGATATTCTGGTGGTCAATAATGTTGCTGCCCAGCAACGAGCAGGTGGTCCTGTCGCTGATGTGATACATTTTTCCGGCAATGAATGTTTTTATCAAATGGATGATAGGCATTTTGAGCATGCTGTGAGTAAAGGTTGTAACATTATCGTAGTCCATGATCGCTTGAAAAGCGTGAATAGTAGAACCGATTTAGCACGCAGAGGCGATTTTGCCAAAGATGGGGTTGCAGCATTTAATCACGTGGTTAACATGCGCAAAGAAGAAGCAATCGCTAGAGGACGTTCATCTGATAACTTGCCAGAGCCAATTATTCATGGATATTGCGGAGGGGGTTCAATTGCGCTTGACACTTATGATGAAATTGCTAAAACAAATCCCAAAGTGAAATTTATAGCTGATAGGACTTATCGTTCAACAAGTGCTGCACTAGTGAGTGTTTATTCTGATCCTGAACCTGATGATACCAATTTTACCAAATTTAAAAAGTATTTAGTCAAAAAGATAGCCTCACCGATTTTGCGCGCAATTGGTTGGGAATCGGATAATATTTTTCGATTAAAGAAAATTCCAGAAGATCAATTGTTATATTATGATGTTAGTGCACCTGAAAATGTACCAGAGGGAGAGGGGCCTTATTATAACGATTATGTTATCGGTAAGGCGGCAAATATTCATTCAGGCCTTGAAAAGAGGCGCATAAAACAAATTGAAAAAATAGACAAAATGATTAATCGCGTTAATGATTTTCGTGATCTTTTTGAAACGCTTGATAAGATTTCCAATTCTGATAGAACAAGAGTATTGCAAAGCTTAGAGGGTTTTTTAGAAAGTTTGAAATATTTGAAATTCTCTCTGGAAAATACGCAGTTAAAGTCCACGGATGATGAGGCCCATATAGCTGCAACATCAAATTTTCTATTACGCGACAATACTCAGCTTGATGATACTATCCAATCGTTTATTCACGATCAACGTGAAATGGTAAAAGATTATTTTTCACCTTTAAAAATTGATCTAAATGATGGTAAACAAGAAAAGATAATATTTGATTTTTGGAAGAGTTGCGGTAAATTCTACAACGAATTTTATAACCATGGTAAAAAAATGTCAGAGCTTCATGCCGCCGATTATGATTTTCGGTACCGTGTGAATGAAGTTATTAATGCGGTTAATTCCTATGGTGGCGATTTTAAAGTTGCAGGAGAATCTCAAAAGCGGAAAATGAATTTAGGCTTTAAGCCCGAAAGAGAATTCTACTCACCACCTGCTGTTGTTTATGATGCAAAAGTAGAAATAAAACAAGTTGCATCAGAAAAATCAAAAGAAAGCAGTAAAAGAACTAAGCCTGAAAAAAAATAAGATGACAATAGGGTTTAAAAAAGTCGATTCATTGTAGCATTTTGTAACAGCAATACAGAAATAGGACATCCAAAATGATTGGATGTCCTAGATTGTTATTTTTTTGCGTGTTTTGATCGAGCAGGCTTTGCGATAAAGCCTGCCATGCAATCATCTGCTAGATCACTCGTTGGACGACCTGATCTATACATGCCATAAGCAAAGACCATTACTGTTGCGCCAACTGCCACAGCAGCTTGCATCATATCTGATGAAGACATTAGAAATCCATGATCGCAAGGTCCTTTTAACATAATATTCTCCTTCAATTCTTAAGATAATTTCTTCTTCAACAAATCATTCACTTGCGCAGGATTCGCTTTACCCTGGCTTTGCTTCATGACTTGCCCTACAAAGAAACCAAATACACGTTCGTTACCTTGACGATATTGTTCTACTTGCGCTGCGTTGTTGGCCATGACTTCATCGATGATTTTTTCAATTGCGCTTAAATCAGTAACCTGTTTTAAACCTTTTTTCTCAATGATGCTATCAGCAGAGCCTTCGCCAGCCCACATGGATTCAAATATGGTCTTAGCAATTTTGCCTGAAATGGTGTTATCGAGAATACGTGTTAATAATTGTCCAAGCGCATCTGCAGCGATTGGGCTATCTGCTATTTCAATGCCTGCTTTATTTAAAGCAGCCGAGAGTTCGCCCATCACCCAGTTTGCAGCCAACTTGGGATCTTGCTTATTGATGCTATTCACGACCGCTTCAAAGTAGCGTGCGATATCGCCGTTGGCGGTTAATACGCTTGCGTCATAACTACTCAGTTTATATTCGTCCATAAAGCGTTGACGCTTTTCCTGCGGCAGCTCAGGAAGATTTTTTCTGACCGTTTCGATATAGTTATCGTCAAGATGCACAGGCAATAAATCGGGGTCAGGGAAGTAGCGATAATCATTGGCTTCTTCTTTGTCGCGCATGACACGGCTTTGTTGTTTAACCGGATCAAACAACAGGGTGGTTTGTCGAATGGTGCCACCACCTTCT
>CAZCXZ010000065.1:0-19870 GCA_964502705.1 Uncultured Candidatus Berkiella sp.
ATTTCCTTGGCCATGGTTCTATGGGTTTTGGATTTTCCCTCGTTTCCTTAGTAATCCCATTTACCGATTCATCGCCAAACACCGTTATCAGTGGTTTGGCAAAGCAGAGGCCTGTATGGTTCCTTCACCAAATATCAAAAAAAGGTTTTTAAATTAAAGTCCTTTGGTTTTTACAAGCCTAAGTGTTAACTTTTTATTTCGATCGTAAGCATAAATAGTCAGCAGTTTTCCCTTAGTTTCCCATTCGAATCCAAGTCCCTTCCAAATCAGAAAATCTGATTCGGAGACTAGGAAATATCCCTTGGTGGTTTGTAGTTCTTCCCAAGTGATTTCTGTTATGGGCCTGTGGTAATAATAGGCAAAACTTGGAATTCCAAAACCACCAAATGAGTGTAAGGTTTCATTTTCTGGAACTAAACTTTGAATCACAGTTGCAGCCCTCTTAGTATCTGTTCTCATTTCTGAAAACCGAGGAAGTAAAATAAAAGAAATGGTTGCTATCATCACAAGCGATACGGTGAGATAAATTCGGTACATATAAATCTGATTGTGTTTTCTTGCTAGTTGGTCTCCAAGGAGAATGGCAAGGATGGGATAGGCACTTAAAGGATAGGAGGGGAGTTTACTTGCCAAACATTCGTAAAAGATCCAAGAAAAACCAAGTCCAAGGAGTAAAAATCGTTTGGGTGTAAACTTTGGATCAATTCCTTTCCAATTCCAAGGGAGTAGACTCTTTAAAAATGCGAATCCTCCGGTTTTTAGATAAGCAAATAATTTCCATCCGTTTTCATTTAAGAAAGAAAGATAGATTCTAGTCCAAGGAAATAGAGTCACTGCAAATAACATGAGATAAGTGCCAGGAGGACCTGATTGTCCAAATACGGGATCCGTTGCTCTGCGAAGGACATACCAATCCAACATCCATTGGATGAGTGCCCCATTGTCTTTTTGCCAAGAAAGATAACCCCAACACAAAAGCGGAATGAATGCAACTGGAAGCCATAAAAATGGATTTAATTTCCAAATTTGCGAACGGATTTGATTTACGCTTAAAAGTAAGACACAAGTTCCCCCAAGAAAGATGAGAATTGGTGGACCTTTGACAAGAAGGCCAAGGCTCACACTAAGCCAAAACAAAAAGGCAAAGATTTTCATTTTGGATTGAATCCAGTGGTAAAGAGAAACAAATCCACTCATTCCAAAAAATACTAAAAGAGAATCCACTAAGGCGATCTTTCCATTGAGTGGGAAATACAAAGAAAAACTAAGGATACTGAAAGCATATAATGCTGTTCTTGATCCATACATAACGTTTGTAAGATGATAGGTTAATAAACTGGTTCCCAAAATACAAAGGGCAGGGAAAAGGCGTAACACCCACTCAGAAGGTCCAAAAATTTTGAAAAAAGAAGAGGTAATCCAAAAATGGAGAGGTGGTTTTCTATGAGGTGTGGAGTAGGGAAAATCCATGCTGAGATAGTCCCCGGTTTCCAACATAGTCCTAGAAAAACCTGCATAAGCGGCCTCATCTTGGTCAACAAGGGGAGAGGAATTTCCATAGAATAAAAATACGATAAGAATACAAAATAGGACTAGGAAGGTGCGATGAACAGATAAGAATTTCACAGTTCCAACGAAGGGAAACCCTACCTAGTTTGTCAAAGCAGAAATGAATCTTTGGTTTTGTATCCATTTTGTAACAAAACTGGAATCAAATTGGAAAGAAAGAACTATAGAGTTTTCTTATGCTTTTCAATGTTCCCGGACCTATGATTGACGCAAATAGGCAAACTACGGAGCGACCTTCTCTGTGGAAATACCGGTATGTGCTCGTTCTCCTGTCATTATTTGGAATTTTGGTTGTTTACCAACTAGCAGTTGTATTACTCCTTCGAAAGTCTATTGATTTGTCTATTTCCCCGTTCCAAGGGTCGAATCTTGTTAATCCTTACCAAAATTGGGATGAGGATGGTGGAGAAAAAATCTCCCTTCATGCACATTCGGATGAAGTCTGGTTTACACCGGAACGACATACAGTAAAAGAAATCCAATCGGAATACAAAAAAGAGGGCTTTTCCAACGTTGCCATCACCGACTATGGACAAATTTCAGAAACAGAAAATTCTGATTACATTCGCGGATTGGAATGGGGACAAAATTTAAAGAAACGCCATCTTCTTGCGATCGGAATCAAAAAGTCTTTTTATGATTATTTTCCAATATATGCAACCCGTGAAAATTTAAATTGGGTAATGGATCGTATGAAAAAGTTAGGTGGCTATGTCATTATTCCTCATCCAAAACTATTCGATTCATTTACTAGAGAAGAGATGTCCGCAATTGGTGGATTTCAGGCTGTGGAAGTGTATTCTCCTTTTGGAGACGATACAAAAATTTTGGATTCGCTTCTCAGCCAAGGACGAAACGTTCATTGTATGGCAAGTGATGACCTACATTATTTTCCCGAGACTTCTATTAAGAATTTTGACCAACCGACTTGGAAAAACATCATCCAAACTCTTGGAAATCAAAGAGGGCGTAAGGGTGAGAGTTTTCTACGTTACATAGTGACTGCTGAAGGTATTAAGGATCAAACTTCCGTATTATCTTCTCTCCAGACTGGATCTTTCTATTGTGTTAAAAAATTCTTTCAAGGTGCAGAGGATCCTAAGGTTCCGAAGATCCAAATCACAAAGAACAATACGATCCAACTGAATTCAAAAGAACGTTATTTAGAAATTCGTTTTATCGGACAAATGGGTGAAGTTTTGCAAGTCAATCCAGATACAAACAAGGCTGAGTATACTTTCCAAGAAAAGGACTCTTATGTGCGGCTGGAGATGATCGCCCTTACAGGATCCATTCTCTCCAACGCAATTTATAGAAATTAGTTTTAAACAACCACCTAATTTTATTTAAAGGTTAGGTTTTGGTCAGAGCCATCAAAGGCATCTAAAAATGTTTTAGAAGTGGCTTCGTATTGTTTTACCGTTCCAAGTCCAGTTTGTCCGGCAATACTTGCTCCAAAGGCCACATAAGTTCGATTGAAGGCCTCATCCACTGACATAAAATCAGCCCCACCAACCGTTGGACTTGGATAGTCGGATGGAACTTGGGCCGCTAACAACTGGTCTGTTACATATCCATTGATATTGAAGATTCCATAAGACAAACGAACATTGGGTGCCGATGGTGATTCAGGAATGGCACAAATGGTTTCGGTTCTATTGGCACTGGTTGTGAAAGAAGCTTTGGCAGTAGTTTGGAAAGGTAAGTCAAACTTTTGCATATAAGCCAAGGTGTAGTAAAGATTATCCCCTGATGTACTTTGAGCCGTCTGACAAAAGGACTTTAGGTTATCTATGCCACTGGCTCCCGCAGGGTTTATTTCTTTTAATTTCGAAAAAGTCAAACGAACCACGGAACGGAAACAAAGTTGTCTGCCTGAATCTACTTCTGTAAGGACTACACGACCATGTTTACTGATCCAACTTGCATTCTCTGGACCGTTCCTCCAGGTATAGGTTTGGAATTTGGTTCCATAAATAGAATCGTTCCCCGTATAACTCTCTGTAATCACATCCCCCACACTGGCAAATTGTGGATTTCCAAAATCGACAAGTTTATAATAAACAAGGGCTCCATTATTTCCTAGAGTTGTATTCGGATCATCAAAGAACAGTTGTAAGGAGGGGACGGATGCTCCAGTTTTTTTGATTTCCATAAAATGTTTAAAGGTTTTGGTACCGGTGTAAGCTGAAGAACTTATATTTGCTGTGGGTGTATTGATTTTGATAGTTAGAGTGGAAGAACCAATTCCACTTAAATTGACATTGGATAATACATCAACTCGGGCTGAGTCAGGATTATTAAAGTATCCTGCATTTTTTAAAGCAAGAATGAGAGAATCGATGATCCCCGAATTTCCGCGAGCCCAAGTGGCGGACTGACGCACAAATCCCCAGTTGTCTGCACTCGTCGCTGACCAGAGTTTTTCAGAACCGATTCCCAGGTGGATGGATTGGCTAAAGAGGTTTGCAAGTTCTTTGTCACGATTCAATCGAGTGAGTTTGTTAAAATCAGCAACCTGGAGACTCACTCCAAAAAATAATAAACAATAAAGCAACTTTTTCATGGGTTTACTCCGCAATTCCTTTGGGAATGCAAATGGTGAAACCTGATTTGGGTCCCGTACAACCGGCTGCTTGGTTGTATGTCCAAACGGAAAGTAAGAGGGCTGTTAATAGATCCTCTTTTTTGTCATCCTTCTCGAACAAGGAACATGCGAGGAGGGTACTGAGTCCTAACAAGGCGATGGATTTAAGGATAAGCGGTCTCATACCTTTTATAACAAAAGATATGAGATGAATTTGCAAGAATTTATCGGGAAAGGATTTGGTATTCCCACTCCATCACTGGACTTTGTTCGATCGATGCAGTGAGAGTGTTGGGAACCACCATCATAGACCTAGCAGTCGTTTTGGTTCCCGTAACTGCTGGAGGGAGGAGCCTATAAAAGGAATCTTCTTTTTTTCCTCTCAGTTGGAACTCTTTCCATTCTTCCCTGGAAGCAAAGGCCCGAATGCGATCTTTGGATGGGGTAGCAGAAGCTTTAAACGAAATTCGTTTATCAGGTATGGTCACTCGATCCCCTTTGCGTACAAAGTTATCATTTTGGATTTGATTAGGGAAAAGGAGGACTGGTTCCCCTTTTTGGTTTTCTGGAACAAGAACCACATATACGTAATTATCTTCTGTGGATTCAATTTCGAAACGGATGGGTTCCCCTGCTATGTAGGTCGGTTTTAGAGAATTGATTTTAAGTTGGGCATTGGACCCAGATCCAGTTTCAGAAAGCGCTAAGTAGATATTTTTTTTGTCCAGAAATCCTAGGAAGTCAGAAACCAAAGTTTTTGAGAGACTATCTGGCAAAGAATTTCTATATTCCAATTTTTGCTGCAGAACATCCACAAAAGAAATGATCGCCTGTCCATCCTCCGTGGAAACTAGAACTAGTTTGTCTGTGTTGGTTAGTTTTTGCAAACTTTCAAGGGTCTTGGTAGAGGGATTCCCTTCTTTGTCGAATTCCCAGACACTGGTCTCTTGCCTTTTTAACGAAAGAGAGAGCACCCCTCGTGAAGTAGATTGGATTTGTTCTTTAATAAAATCTCGCAAAGTAAAACTATCCTCTGTTTGGGATACTGCTTCGACCGCAATTTTATAAACGGGAAGCCTTCCTATCTTATCCGAAGAAAAAATAGAAAGGGAAATGATGCAGGAGAGAGTCCAAAAATGTTTCATCATTCGTCTGCCCTACCTTTGTAATCATTCATCAGTTGATCATTCTTTTCGTATTGTTCTTTGATTCGTTGGTAATTTTCTTCTTTGATGGCTTTGAACTCTTCGAAAATTCGCATTTTTTCTTTCACGAATTCATCCAAAATTTGTTTTTTTAATTCTTTCCCCGATACAACAACTTCTTCGTTTTCAGCAACAAGGGTTTGTTTTCCTTTTTTATCGGGACTCACTGCAACGGTTCCTTCGTTCACATAAACTCCGGTTTCTACATTGCTAAGATCCTCATCGACTCCACCTGTGTCGGGTGCCGCAGCTAAGAATTCCGTGCCTCGAACTCCGGCCACAAAACTTGGATTGACTACACTGAGTTGGTTTTGGCTGGGAACGCCAGGGGCCGGTTTGTGTGCTTTTACAAATAACTTTCCACCCACAAGTTTCAAAGTGGTGGATTTTGATTTTGGATTGAGAAGGTCTTCGATTTGGACGGAAGAAAATTTGGCTAAGCGGATGGTTGCCTGGGTTGCCAATTGGATCTCACAAGTTCCATCTTCGGTTGTGATTGTGTCTCCCTTTTTCAGGATACTACCTAACTTTACGGGTTCCTTGGCTTTTTTGAAACGGGGGCCAGAAAGATAATTTGTTCCTTGGATGAAACTAATAATCCCCACTTCATCAGCAGCTAGGGTCGTGGTTACAAGAAGAAACAAAATGGAAACAATCGTTCGAATCATGCCACTTTTATAATGGAACTATTTTCTCTTACAAGTCAAAAAACGAAAAAAAAAATCAAAAAATCCCCTACAAACTAGGATATAGAGAACCATTCTTAAAATCTACCACCTATCTTTTGATATGTGGCATAAGATAGGGATCATTTGTATCTTTTGGGGATATCTTTGTTCTCCCCTCCAAGCGGAAGGCAAATTGTTATGGGAAGACTGTGTTTGGATTGGGATGGAACGAAATGAAAGTTTGGGTTTAGAACATCTTCGTTCGGAAATTTTTCCTATACTAATGAAAGACAAATGGAAACAATACCTCCCTAAATTAGGTGTACATTATTTTGGAATCTTTTCAAAAAACCAGGAACAAATCGACCAGGAATATCGAGATGTCCGTCTGCAGATCCAACAACTTTTGTATGATGGAGGAGAAACGGAAAGGGAAAAACAAAAACTAGAAGTCAGGCGACTCATCCACTCAGAGGAGAAAAAACTTCTACGAGAAAAAATATTCAAATCTATTTCCATATCCTATCTACTCTTCATTAAGCGACAGTTAGTTGATTCTATTTACCAACTCAGATCAGAACGATACCAATTAGAACATGACAAACGAAACAAAGAATCCGCCCTCGGCATTTCTCCTCTTGGAGAATTGGGTTATCGGAAGGTGCGGGAGGTAGAGTTTCAGTCCAAAAAGATCCATTCCGAATCTTCAAAGAAACTTGCACTGTTAGAATTGCAACAAGCGATGTCCCTGGATCCAAATGTAAATCTATCTCTGGAAGGGGGACTCACGGAACGCATTCGTTTATTTGATCCAAGTGAATACCAAACTACTCCAGATGAAAATCATCCTCTGCGCAAAAAACATCGACTTCAGATAGAATTGGAAGAACTCAATGCAGAAACATTAGAGAATGATTGGAAACCAAAACTAGTATTAGGTGGATATGTGGGAAGAAACGGAAATGCTGGGTTCCCTTTGCAGAATGAGATTTATGGTTTGAGTCTTGGTGTCCAAGCCAATTTGGGTGGGACTAGTTTTCAATCCAACACACAAAATGGAATTCAATCGGAAGGGAATGGAATTCAGAGAATTCCTGGATATGGCCCGCAACCCGTGGGCCCCGGAGAAAATTCTTTTCAAAGTGGATCAATTGGAATATTTGATGAAGTCGGTCGAAATAAAAAAATATTCGATTCCAAAATGAGTTTATTACAAGCAAAAACCGAATGGAAACAATCTGAGATAACTTTTTTAAACCAAATCAAATCCATAGAAATCAAACTAATTGAGTTATACGGAAAGTACAATCTGTACTTGGAAAATGCTAAATCTAGTATGTATGAACACAAATTTAAAAGAGAGGAACGAAACCAAGGTTTAGTCTCTGAATTAGAATATTTAAAATCAGAAGAAGAAGTTTTTATTACTTTAGAAATCTTATTAGATCATTATTTCCAATATATTTCAACAGCTTTGGAAATTGTTTTACTCCTTGGAGAAAATCCTTTTGATAATCGTTATTACAGGTTGGAGTCCAAACGGATTTCTAGTGACCTGACAAAAATATTAGAGGATTGGAAGGAAAACTCCCTAACAGAAACCAGAAAATTAAACGAACCAAAAATAAAGAAACAATACCCATTCTTTATGGAGGATTCATATGAAGCTCGTTAGATGGAATAGTTTGTTTTTTCTTATGTTAGCAATGTCCCATTGTTCTTCGAATTTGGGTTCTTTGGAGGATTGGCTTGGGGTTCTGAAAGCTGAAGATTCTCCAAAGGTTATTTTATTTAATCCAACTTCCGATGCTATCGGTGTTGATCCAAAAACATCTATTTCTATTGTTTTTAGCCACCCTATGTCCATTCAGTCCTGTGTATCTGCATTCTCTTTGGAGCCACAAGTAAGAGGAATTTTTGAAACAACAGATACGACTTTAAATTTTTTTCCAAAGGAAGAATTGTCTTCCGGTGGTTATATTGTCAGACTAACAAAACAATGTGAAGACAAAGAAGGAAAGGATTTGGATCGTATCTACGTTGTTCCCTTTCGTGTTGGTGACAAAGAACTTCCGTTACCACCAGAGGTTAGTTCGGTAATTCTTTTAGAAGGAACAGAATCGGAATGTTTTTCTGGAGGTATCGCTTCTGATCTTAAATTGATTACCGTATCTTCAGCTTGTTCTGGAGTTCCAGAACCCCCGCCCATTTTAGTTCGATTTAGTAAACCCATGAATCAAACAGAACTAGGTCTTGGACTTCGGATTGATCCCCCTATTTCCTATCGGTTGGAATGGGAAACTCCATCTCAATTTAGAATTCTACCAGATTCAATTTTGCAACCGGAAACTAGATATCATATTTTGTTCCCGGCAGGACTCCATTCTTTGGAAGGTGGAGAGGTTTTGGAAGCTCTTCGATTGAATTTTCTAGTTGGTAAGGATTTGTCAGATCCTGAAGTCATTGGGTTCGGCCTCGAATCGCAAAATTGCGGCCTAGGTGTTCAGGAGTTAGGATCTGTAACGGGCGCTAACTGGAATTCAGGGTCCTGTTTTTGGAGCTCGGGATTGCCAATTTTAAGCCCTCATTTTTATCAGTTTCGTGGTGGCGACGATGAAACGGGCGGATCTGGTAGTCTACAAGCATGCGCGGATGTAAATACGGATAACTTTCGGATTTTTTTTAACCAATACATGGATACCACTTCTGTCATTGGAGCAACAAGGTTTTCTAAGATCTCACCTCCATCCACAAACATTCGTTTATCGACATGGGTTTGGTCGCATTGCCAAACTGTATTTCCTTTTGGGTGTCGAGAGTTGACATATTCTTATGCCGAAAGTGAGGCCAGTTGTAACGGCTCCGTGTTTGGGAATATTTCTACTGGTGGGGATTTTAATCTATCAGCATCGGCTCTCGCTCCAAACTTCTATCCTTATTACGAATTTCGTTTAGAGTCGGAGGCAAAATCCATTTCAGGCAAACGAATGAAATCTGCTTTTGCCATTCAAGTGGAGGCAAAATGAAAGTTTTGATCCCTATATCTATTTTCTTTTTTGCTTCTTGTTTTTCTACTCCTCGAGACTTAGAAATGGTCACCTATCCGATCCCAATGCGAAAGAAAGTTATCCTCTTCCAAATGAACTCTCCTAGTTTTTATAACTCTTATTCAGAGGAGAAGGAAATAAACCTTCGAATTCTCGAGGAATTAGAAGAGTCCGGATATTCTGTAGTGTTAGGTGACTTAGATTGGGATGAAAGTATACCTATAGAACCAAATGATCATTTAGGAAAGTTTCAAGAAATTTTGAAACAACAATCACAAGAAGAAGAGTTACGGATTCAGGTTTGGAAAAAACGAGCCGAAAAAATTGGAGCTTCTGAAGTCTTTCTTCTACGTTGCAGATTCTCCTTCGAACAAAATACAATTCCGGTTCGATTGTTTTGGATTAAATTTTCAGATAATGAAGTTAAACGTTTTGATTGGGTCTGGAACGAAAAAGATGTATTCCCTTTTCGCAAATTCATTCGTCAAAATCCGACAGGAAAATTATGAAACAAAAAATTGTATCAGTTCTATTTGTTATTTTATTTCCATACTGTTCTCCTACTTCTGAGTTCAATTCAACCGATTATAAAATTATAACGGAAGCTTACCATTCTGGACATCTAACGATCGTAAGTTCTATTCTGAAAGAAATTCGGAATGAAAGAGAGTTTAGCCAAGAGGAAGCAATACTCTATTCTAAAACTTTATTTTATTTAGGAGAATGGAGGGAGTTTTTTAAAAATTGGCCTAGAATACCGAACAAAACACCGGAAATGATTTTGTTGTATTTTAAGGCAGTTTTAATTTCGAAACTTCCGATCATTGTCTCTCCAGAAGACGAGTCAAACTTACTTGCATTATTACCTGTTTCCCCCGAAGCCTGTTTGCTTTATTTAAAATTAAAAAAAAGTAAACATCCCCATAAACAAAAAAAAATATTTTTGGCCCAGTGGAAACAATTCCAAACCCAGATAGATAGACTGAACAAGGAATTGGTAAATATAAAATGAAATGGATTATCTGGATTGAGATATTTCAAGAAAAAGTTCAAAGTAGAATGAATCGATATAAAGGTCTATTCGTTAACTTAATTCACTCGCCTATATTTTTTGTTTCCCTCTATTTATTTCTCTACGGATTCCACTGTTTGTGGAATTGGGATGAGTTTATGAGAATGAATCGGAGTTTGGAAATGGAGGCTGCCAATTCAGGTAAGCAGGTTTCTCTTTGGAGTTTGTATCCGTTTCAAATAGTGAGTGTTATCATTACTTCCTTTTTGTATTTCGTTTTTTCCTTAAGTTCCAATCTTTTGTTTTCTTTTGGAGGAAAAACTAAAAAAATATTTCGGGCCAATATCGGAGAATTGTTTCGGAGCCTGATTCATCAATTTTTTCTTTTTGTTTGTGTTTTGTTTATAGGAAACCAGTTTTTAGGATTATTTTTAAATACAAATTTTTATTCCCTTTTTGTTGTTATGTTTTGGACCAGTTTATTTCTTCTCTTTACCATTCAAAATGGGAACTTATACAAACGTTTGTTTGTGTCCAATGACCGATTGGTAATTTTTCTATCCCATAGTTTGGGTTATGTTAATCCCATCCTCTTTGTATTTTTTGTATTGACTTTGGCGAACTTATGAACTCGCATCGCTGGTTTGTTTTGAAAATTTGGATTCGAAAATCTCTCATCTTGGCTGGATTCTATATCCTATCTTCAGTTCTTTATACTTTATTTTCTACTGTTGGTATCCGAAACCGATTCCCATTGATTGTCACTTTATTCTACCATCCCAACTTACTAGGGACAACGATGGAAGTTTCGGCAATGGAGGTAGTCAAACAAAGGATAACGTTTCAGCGGCCACGTTTGGTAGAGGAAAACAAGGTTTTAGAGTTCCCTGCCGTAGTGGAGCCCACAAAAGAAATTCTATTACATCTAAAACAAAGTGGGTTGGTTCGAAAGATTTATGTGCAAGAGGGAAACTGTGTTAAAGAGGGGCAAATACTTTTAGAAATTGATGATGAATTGATACGTCTAGAAGGAGAAAAATTACGCATTTCGCTCGAGATTGCTGAATCACAAGTAAATACAGCTCTTCAAAAATGGAAACAAGCGGAAAGGCAAGTAGAAGTCAAACTAAGAGAGATTGATAAAAAAACTGAATGGATTGATTTAGCTGAAAAAGAATGGGCCTTGAGTCAGGACCTAAAGGATAAAAAAATAATTCTTTGGAAACAAGGTTTTGTTTCTTTCTCAGAAATAGAGAAATTAAAACAAGAAGAAGAGTCCAAACATACCCAATACAATAATCTAATACGAGATCGCGAAAATCTTTTGAGTGGGATTAATTTGGATTTGCAGGTAGAGACTTTCAGTTTTGAAGACAAACTGAAAATTTGGAAGGAAAAAAATACTTCACTAGAAAGATCGGAGTACGAACTAAGTTTGTCCCATCTAAAAATCATTGAAAACCAAATAAAATCTAATAAGCAGCTGTTAGCTGATACACGCCTGCGAGCCCCGAAACCTGGTAAAATCTTAAAAATTCATGCAAAAGAAGGGGAATTAACAAACCAAATTCCAGTTATGACTTTAATGGAAAAGGGCGAGTTATCCGTTGGATTTCAAATTAGTGAATTGGATCTTCCTCATGTTTCTTCAGGTAAGGGAGTTATTTTTCTTCTTTCTCAGGAAGATTTACCAATGATTCCGGGTAAGGTGGATCGAGTTGGTGGATTTTTAGATCCAAGGTCGCATAGCATTGGAATCAAAGTACGATTAGAAACAAAGCAAATAATAATACTGCCAGGTATGTTTGGAATTATACAAGTGAAACTTCCAGAAATAGTAGAAAAGATTCTCATTCCATCCACATCCCTTCGTGGCGATGAGGTTAGTGGCTTTTATGTAAATGTGAAGGAAGGGGTGGGTATAAAAAAAAGATTTATCCAATTTAAGCCATATAAGTTGAATGAATTGGAAATCGTATCAGGTCTTTCACCTGAAGACGAAATAGAATCAGAATTACCATTATGAGTATTGAAGGGTATGTTCTGTCTTTACTCAAACGCAAACGGCTTTATTGGGTAATTATCATATTTATTTTTATAGCTGCATTTTTTAGAATTCCTGAATTGGAAATTTGGTTATTACCAAAACTAAAACCATCTAAGTATTTTGTAGTCACTGAATTTCCTAATCACTCGGCAGAAGATACGGATTTGATGGTAAGTTTACCTATTTCGGAAATGGTATCTTCCGTAAAGTCTGTCGAACGTATTCGTACAATTTCGGAACACGGAAAGTCTATTGTTCAAATTGATTTGCGATTTGGAGCCTCTCTTACGGAATTTAAAGATCAATTGTATCAAACAATTTTTGAAATGAAGGATAAACTACCATTGGGTGTAGGAAGTTCATTGGTTTCACAAGGAGATGTCATTGAAAGACCCTTTATGGAAATACTCATTCCTAAAGGAAATTGGAAAATGTTCGATAGTTCTGATTTTCATCTTAAACAATTACAATTTCAGTTGGAAAGAATTTCTGGTGTTACAGAAGTTCGAATGTTTGGGAAACCGCAACATTCCTCTTTTATTTCTATAAATTCAAATGTTTTAGATTTATTCCCAATCAGTATTCGAGATTTAGAATTCCAGATCCAAGCAGCTATACAAGGCGGTTCTCTCGGAAAAATAGATGGGTATACGAATGATACAGAACTAAAGTTCGCAGCGGAAATTCTCACCCATAAAGACCTTCTCAAGTTTCCAATTTATTTAGGGAATGGAAACTCAGTTCCACTAGGGCGCTTGGCTACGGTTTTTGAATCAGAATTGCCAAGTGAAAAACTCACTCGCATTGATCAGAAGAATTCTATTTACATTGCCATTTATAGCGATCCATCTTCCAATCCATTGAGAGTGTCCTCTGAAGTACAAACAAAAGTTCAAATTTTAGATTCCGAATTAAATCCGCATATTTTTTACGATGGTTCAACAGAATTGCGTAATCAATTACACCAATTTGGAATCAATATAGTTTGGGGTCTGGTATTTGCCTTTTTATTTTCATACCTTCTCTACAGAAATTGGATCCCGGCGATTATTTTATTTGCATCAGTATTTTTTTCTCTCGTTCTGTTCTTCCATTTTTTACTACTGTTTTCAATTTCAATCAATTTACTTAGTTTAGGTGGAATATCTGTAGGGATCGGTATGTTGTTTGATGCCAGTAACCTAACAGTATTTTCGATTCGAAAACAACTAAATAAACAATCCATTCTTGGAGAAGCTGTCTCGAAAGGAATACGATCAGTTCTGATTTCGCTTGTTTCATCTTCCTTTACAACTATTGTTGTTTTTATCCCCTTGTTGGTGTTTCCAATAAAATGGAAAGATTTCTTTTTTGATTCGAGTGTGTGTATCGCTCTTTTGGTTTTTTGTTCCTTAATTTCATCCTTATTAATTGTTCCTTTATTATCTCTTTTGTTTGCAGACTCTTTAAGGGAACGTAAGGAGAATCTAAATAGAGAAACATATCTTTTTCAATTGTATAAAAGATCCCATGATTTTTGGAACCGCTTCTGCAATAGAAGATTCGCAATTTTTACATGTTTTATTTTATTTTTTGGTGTTTTTAGCTTTGGTGCAAGATGGGAGGTATTCCCCAAACAACCGTCTATTGGAATTCGATTACAATTGTCTCCCCGTTCAAATCTATCGCTACAGGAAGAACTCACTTTTATTTATGATCTGGAACAGCGAATAAAACATTTTGATCCCAGACTTTCAATTCTAGTAGTTCCCTTAAACCTCCGAGAAACCAAACACCAACACCCACAAAAAACAATACCGATCGAATTGAAATTAATGAGAGCGGAAAAAATAAAAGAATTAGAAACTTTCTTAGCGGACGTTCTTTCTGGATCAAACTGGGATTGGAAATTGGACTCGATTCAGTCTGAAGTTTCTACTGCTTTACCTTTTGTCTCAACGGACTCTATCGTTTTCCTTCATGAAAGTTGGGATGAACTGCGAAACTTTACATCGGAGTTTGCGAGAAATAATAAATTGATGTTAGATGGTGGTTTTGATTTTTATCCGAAAAAGATATATATTGAAGAGTTGTCAAGAAATCAAATCCCCGTTGCAGAGTTGATCCCCAATGAAACCGATTTTAAGCAGAAGTATTTATACCAGCAAATTCCAAAATATTTGGGATCAATAGGTGAAACTAAACAGGATTTATATTTGGGAATAGATTCTTTGGATATTAGTCTAAGAAACAAAAAAGAAATAAAAAAATTCAGTTTCAAAACCAAGGCAAACGATCTTACTTATGTTGGATCACTTTTCCAGTCAAAAATGAAGGAAAGTTTTGATCAATTTCGTAGAGAATCTGGATTATTTTATATGGAATGGATCGGAGAATTATCGAATATTAATTCTCTTTCGATTGGCACAACTAATGGTTTGTCCTTAATAAAGGTTTCTGAAAAAAAAGAAGTTGGGATTTTTTTTCTTAGTTTGTTTGTATTACTTTTTCTTTCTTTTGTCTTTATTTATTTGTCATTAGTCGGCATTTACGAGTCTTTCGGAATTCCTTTATTCTATTTGGGGATTTCTTTTATCTATCTTTCCATCACTACATTTTTTGTTTTTCTTCTATTCAATACCTTCCACCTCGGTCATTACATTGGTTTGATAGTTCTACTCGGATTGTCCATTGATAGTATTTCACTGTTTGGCGAGAGATGGATAGACTGTCCGGAAAATTTTTCTTTTTCTGGACGTATGGAGTCGGTCTTTCGGTGGTTACTTTGGCCCATTTTTTTAAATTCAGGTACTACAATGATGGGGTTCCTTCCTGCCATTGTTTTTTCTTCGATTGGCTCAGAGTTTACTAGATCAATCGCTTTGACTATGTTTGTTGGAATTCCTGTTTCTGTTTTTTTTACATTTTATATCTATCCAATTTTATTTAATCGATATTTGGTGCGATTGCAATGAATCGAAATTGGATTCGATTCTACCGGTACAGAATATTGGCCTTCGTCCTTTTTATGATTTTGGTTTCATCGATTTCACTGAATTCCAGGGTTTTCGGTGAAGAAACTTTTTTAGAGAACCGGAGATTGGTTCAAATTATAAACCATTGGCCTAACAAAACGGCTCTCCAAGTAGAAGAACATATAACCAAACCATGGGAACAAATTTTAAGATCAATTTATGGTTATAAACAAATAGAGTCTATATCGGAAGCAGGTATTTCAACAATTTATCTCGAGTTGGCAAAAGGTGTTACAGTACAGGAAGTGATCCAATCCATTCGCAATGAATATTTACTACAAAGACTTAGATTTCCTGAGGATTCGTTGTTTCCTCGGATTCAAGAAGCAAAATCTGAAGATAATTATATTGTGATTTTGCAGAAAATAAAAATAGGTCCAGACAAAAACAGAAAACAATTAGAGCAGAGGATTCGTAACATAACTGGGGTTGTCTCCTTTTCTCACCATTCTGATCGTGAAAAAGAAGTAGTCCTCCAGGTTCAACCTGCTTGGATTCAATCTCCAGAAATTCCTTCTGCTGCCAAAATATTTGCTTCAGTCAGAAATTATTTTTTTGGAGTTAATATAGATCATTTTCATGGCCTATTTTTTCAAAAAGACTTCCCCTCCAAGCCGAAAGATTGGTCAGAGTTAGGAATTCCATCATTATTTGGGGAAGGACTATTGGTTTCCTCTATTGGTAAAGTCACCTTACAAGAGAGAGATGTTCGACACGGAACACGTATTAATGGGCTGAGTTCCGAAACAATCATTCTAAAGGCTGAAAATAGCACCTCTCTCTATCATATATCAAAAGAATTAAATTCGATTCTTTCGGAATTTGACGACTGGGCTATATTATATACAAGCCACCAAGACTTTCTCGATGATCTATGGCGCTTTTTTATTCTTTTTATCTCTCTTGATTTAACTCTTATTCTATCCGCCATTTCTTTCGGGAAACCTGGAAAAGGGATCATAGGTGATCTACTTTCTTTTTATGCTTCTCTTCTGATCTTGTTTGGTATTTGTAATTTCAATTCCTATCCCATCGGTACGTCAGTTTTGTTTTTAATGTTAGTTTGGAAGTATTCGATGGCAGTTTTTCCGATGAGAAGGATTGGGAGATGGACACTTCGTATTATCTATTGCAGTTCTCTGTTCTGGTTGTTTATCATTTTCAATTGGATCCCTTTTTCTTTTGGCATTATCTCTCTCATTCATTTATACTTCATACTCTCCATTTCATTATTAAAAATTCTTTTTCAGTCTTTTTTTTCTTATTCAATTCCCATTATTGACTTACGGTTCTTACATTTAATCGCAGTTTTTTCTCATAAGACAGTAGCTCATTCAGGTAAATCTAAAAAGCTCTTTGGCTGGATTGTGGTTGTAGTTTGTTTTTTTGTAACAGTCCTTTCTTCCTTTATTTCTAGTTTGGACCAATACATTCTTCATCCGTTTCGCGGTACAATTCAAACGGGTAGATTGGAATTCCCAACTTCCGTTCCCGAACAAGAAACGATCCGAATTACTAAACAAGTAGAAAATCAAATTTTAAATCAAAAAATAACCGATTTGTTGGTAGTAAAACAAAACTCATCGACAGCGGACTTCTATTTTCGTTTGAACGAGTTAGGTGTAAAAAAGGGATTACATGATCTCCCAACTGAGTCAGGATACTTTCATGTTTTGTCTGATTCGGAAAAAAATACAGATCGCACTCTTCGTTTTGGAAATGCTAATACCGAAACTTTGGAAAAAAGTATTCTCGGTCTCGTTCCCTGGTTAAGAACCAAAGGGGGAGTAACCGAAATTTTGCTTTGTTTTCAACCATCTACGATCGGCTTGGAATTTAATTCAAATGCAATGTTTCAAAACCTAGCCGGTTATGAATTGGATGAGTTTATTCGCGAGAGATCATTGGGACTACAGTCGGTTATCTTAGGAAAAATGCTGATTAAAAATAAACTAACGGATGTTCGTTTTGAGGTAAAACAAGATAAG
The DNA here is from genome assembly GCA_964502705.1 of Uncultured Candidatus Berkiella sp. Lineage (GTDB taxonomy): Bacteria > Pseudomonadota > Gammaproteobacteria > Berkiellales > Berkiellaceae > Berkiella. The sequence goes on from CAZCXZ010000065.1 coordinate 17,138, forward strand.
GAAATGGATCGGTATCTAAATAGACCTACAAAAATGGCCTCAGGAATTCCTGTGTTTAATAAATCATTTGTGAAATACAATAACATTCGAACTCCAGGAAGGATCTATCATAAAAATGGGGATACCAGTTTAGAAATATTAGTCAGAGGAAAGAATATTCAGTGGGACGAGTTGCAATCTAAAATACAAGAATTCTTAAATAAGGATGTCGTGAAACTTTCGGAGATTTTACCACCAAAAGATATTACTATTAAGTATAGGCCCTTCTTTTTACTATTGTTGATAGCAATTTTTCTTTATAGAAAGAATCATAAGGCGAGATGGTGCATTCAGTGTTTTTGTTTTCTTTTTATTTGGAAATTGCAAATCTCTCTCTTAGGGGAAGATTATTTATTATTTGGTACGGTTGCCACCTTGTTGGTGTTTTTAATTTTATGGGTTCCTCACCTGTCGTTTGATTTAAATACTAAGTTTCCTCTTTTATTTTTGCTTTTTTTATCTTATTTACTTCCCGGAGATGGTGGACGTTTCTTTTGGGAAGGTTTGGTTTTGATGTTTAGTTTCTTGTTAATCCAATCAAAAATGTTTCAAAAATGGGAAAATTTTAAGACCAAACATTACTTTTAATACCCAAGAGAACTGAGGTTCTCTATGTTTTCCAAACCTTCTTTCCTTTCATCGCCTTTAGTTTTAGTCATAATTTTTTCAATCTTGTTTGCTTACACTACTTACGGGCAATCCCTCTCCGAAACTTGGAATGTCCCAACCTATCAATCGTCAGATTATTCTGAGTTTTATGGGACTGTCTATTTTTCTAATTCGATGGAAGAATGGGATTACCGAGTAAACGAAGTTTTAGATTTTTCTGCAAACCAGTGGTTAGAAAATGCCAACATAGTGATAGAACAAATGTTATTTGATGAAAATGGTGAAGACTCCTTTGTCTCTCAGGAGGGGTATTTGGATGAAAGAAGGCGATCTTTATATTCGGAAGTAACTGTATTGTATTCTGAATGGGAAAGACAACTTACCGAAGATTACTTTGAGAATCGGAATGCATTTTTACAAAAAATAGAAACTGGAAAGGTTGATGTTTTGTATTTCCAAAGAATGGGTCAGGAGTCATTATATGAGGAATATACGAATGAGGAGTTAGGCCTCGCAGAGAACAGAAACCGAATTTTGGAGTCCGCAAGGGAATGGGAGTTTGAATGGGGGCAAACAAAGCAAGAGGGTTTGGATTCATTTGCGAAGTCTTTCTCGGATCTTCAAAGTGATTACGATAATTATATCCGTTCCTTAGAAGAAACCGAAAATCAATTTTCGAATAACCTTAATGCAATCAATTCCTATAAAGAAACTGTCAAAACTGCGTTACGTGATGTTGTCTCTCAACTGAAAGTTGGCTTAGATTCCACATGTTCTGTGGCTTCCGGTTGCCAATATAAAAAATCAGATGGGACTTATAATGAAGCAGGTAAGATATTTTCTAAATTCATTGGCGATCTTTCTGAAGAATTAAATCAATCAAATATTGATCCTGACTCTATTCTCACATCTATATCTTCTAAAATTAAGGATTTCTTATCAGATGAATCAAACAAGGCCTTTTCTGAATATAAACTATATAATGGTAGAATATATACATATCAAACCGGATTCCAGATAGATTTAGGCCAATCAACATCCACTTTCGATTTGGCCTCTGCCGAATGGAGATTAAGAAACCAAACCTACCACGAATTATCAAACGATAAACGTTATGAAAACTGGTTAGCCGGTGGATTCGGCGAAGTTGGTGCATTTACAAATATATATGATTCAGAAATGCAGGGCATTTTTCAGTCGATTCATCATGGTGATTACGGAAGACTCATTTCAATTATGAATAATAAACTAGGGGATGGGAGGCGCGTTCAATCTTTAGTATCTGCTAATTTATATACAGATGCCTTCCATTTCGTTAATAACCAACAAATTGCAGGTTTTTATGTTCCTTTTGAAGAGGCTCATCATACACACGGAAATCTTCTGTTAGATGGGCATGGCAAATATGGATATTGGAGAGCAGATAGATATGTTACTATCCTAACTCCAGGAAGTCATTTATTTCAAATGGGTGCCATAGGTTATTCAGTTCTTTATGAAATGTTTGATGAAAACTCCTCGAAAACCTCTTTATATTGGAAAGATAACTCTACACAGTTAGGTGGTCAATACAATCACTTCCAAAATACATTGCTGCCAGCGGTGTCTCACTGGGAATCCAAGGTGAAAGAATACGCAGATACATATGAGGAATGGAAAGACAATAGAGAAAATCTAGTTATTGAAGCTACTGCTGAATTGGAATCCAATCGTAAGGAATTGGAACTTTCAAAAGAAGAGTGGCTAAAACGTTTGGAAGATGAAAAAAGAAGCGGATTAAAATCTTGGACGGAGCTCTATGAAGCAGGGGAAACGAAGGAAGTCAACCCACCTTCTATATCTGCGTGGACACCGAATCAAACGTTGGAAGTATTCGATAAAACAAAAGTATCTGAATTTCAATCTTTAGCCAAATTCGAATCTCCTGCAGACGGAATTAAGATCGGTGGGACAGGGGCTGGATTATTAGAAGAATTTCACAGAACCATCACTGGTGTGAGTCAATATGCATCGGTGATTCAAATGAATGCTGATTTGGAAGAGTTTAAACGTTCAGAACAGAAAAAGTTAATCAATCAAATGACT
>CAZCXZ010000066.1:0-18646 GCA_964502705.1 Uncultured Candidatus Berkiella sp.
TTGCAATCTGGGCCATGAACATGTCCATGATCATGATGATGATGACCATGGTCATGTCCGTGTCCATGGTTACAATTTGGTCCATGCACGTGATCACTCTGGCCGCTGGCTAAGAATTTTTTGTATTGTTTAATTAGACGATCGCGTTTCAACTTCGATAATGAATCAATCGTCATCACGCCATTTAATAAATCTATCAAATGTTGAATACCGCAAGAGATCACGCCTTCTGCTTTAAAGGTCTGTTCATTACCTTCAACATCATGGTATTGCACGGTAATATCGCGTGCGCGTTCCAGCGTGATGTGTACGCCAGGTAAAGATAAGCAATCTTCATCTGAGAGTACAGGGTTCGCTTTTTCCACAATCACAGGGTTGATCATGCAAAGTGGTTCACCATGCTCAGGACCCATATCGAGCACGAAAATACGGCCTTGTTCGCCGACTTGGGTGGTGGTTAAACCCCAGCCTTGCGCGGCGTAGAGTGTTTCAAATAACGAATCAACGGTTTCTTTCAGCGCGCCATCAAATTGGGTTGTGGGCGCCTGCACTTGTTTTAAAGCCGGATGAGGATAGCGGTGAATTTTTAACAATGCCATGAGTATTTCGCTTCCAGAGGTGAATATGGCTTGCGATTATACGGAATGTTTGCGTGAAATTAAATATAAGTTGGCCAGATAACGCCTGGTTATTGACCTGTGGCCTTTTTATTATGGTAGTGGCTTAAGGCAATGCATGCCCCCAAGGTAATGACAATAACACTCAGTGTGATGGTCGCGGGCACCTTAAACCAATAGCCAAGCAGCATTTTAATCCCAATAAATACCAGGATCAGAGCGACGCCGTATTTTAAGTACTGGAACAGCTCTGCCATTCTGGCGAGGAGAAAGTAAATGGAGCGTAGCCCCATAATGGCAAAAATGTTTGACGTGTAAATAATGAAGGGATCGTTAGTAATTGCGAAAATCGCAGGAATACTGTCGATAGCAAAAATAACATCACTGCATTCGATAAGCATGAGAACAATAAATAGCGGCGTTACATAAAGTAGGCCTTCTTTTTTAACAAAGAAGCGTTCCCCTTCAAACGATGGTGTAATTCTTAAATGTTTCTTTGACCAAATGATGAGCGGATTGCTATCAAGGTCGGGTTCTTGATCTGCAAAAAATAAAATTTTGATGCCGGTGTAAACAAGAAACAGACCAAAGATATATAAGATCCAATGAAACTTGGCGACCAGAAAAACACCCAACGTAATAAAGAACAATCGCATGAATATGGCACCTAATACGCCATATAGTAAAGTGCGTCGTTGGAATTCAAGTGGAACTTTAAAGTAATTAAAGATCAGAATGAAGACAAATAGATTGTCGACAGACAACGAGAGTTCTATTAAGTAGCCTGTTAGAAATTCGGTTGCTTTGTGTAGTGCAACGTCGGGGCCTGCGGTTTCTCTCAAATACAACCATAACCCGAGATTGAAACACAATGCCACGCTGATCCAGACGCAGATCCAAATCGAGGCCTCTTTGGTCGAGACACGATGCGATTTGCCACCGCCCAGCAAAAAGATATCTGCAAAGAGCATAAAGCCGACGAGACCGAAGAAGAACAGCCACATCCACCATTGGCCTATTGAGACCATAATACCGCCAATATATCCAGGCTCATGCATTCACCATTTCGTTATTTACCACATTAGTATAGAGCAGGATGTTTAGTATCCTAAATAGGCTTTGAATACGCACTTTCGCCAACCTAATAACGAATGATTCCCATTAACTTAAGATAAGCAGATAAACTTGCTGTAGAGCGATAAAAGGCGTATTTTTTTAAAGGCGAACAGTGCTTGATTTAAAATTTAATATTGTTACCTAACTCTTGATTATAGAGAATATTGCATGACATTTGACCCTCTTTTACTTAGTCGGATCCAGTTTGGTTTTACCGTTAGTTTCCATATTATTTTTCCAGCGTTCACGATTGGTCTTTCAGCTTATATCGCCTCACTTTTGGTGCTGTGGCATTGGCATAAAAGAGATCACTATCAAACGTTAGCAAGATTTTGGACAAAGATATTTGCGGTATCTTTTGCGATGGGCGTTGTCTCTGGGATCGTGCTTTCTTATCAGTTTGGCACCAACTGGAGTAAATTCTCAGAAGTGGTTGGCAACGTGATAGGGCCGGTGATCGGTTATGAAGTGCTAACGGCTTTCTTTTTAGAAGCCACCTTTTTAGGTGTGATGTTATTTGGTTGGAAAAAAGTGCCGCCATGGTTGCATACCCTATCAGCAATATTGGTCGCTGTTGGCACCTGTATGTCAGGTTTTTGAATTTTATCGGCAAACAGCTGGATGCAAACACCCACAGGCCATGAAGTGATCAATGGTATTGCTTACCCTAAAGACTGGTTTGCAATCGTGTTTAATCCTAGTTTCCCTTATCGATTTACGCATATGATGATAGCTGCTTATCTCACCACATCGGTTGTGGTATTAGCAGTTGGTGCACGTTATTTACTCGTGCAACGCTTTACCGAAGAAGCCAAAACCATGGTGCGCATGGGGCTTGGGATGGTGATACTGCTAGCGCCCATTCAGTTATTCGTAGGTGACCTACATGGCTTAAACACCGCTAAATACCAACCCACCAAAGTGGCCGCGATGGAAGGGCATTGGGATGGTAGCAAACCTGCACCTTTAATTTTATTTGCCATTCCAGATGCAGAAGCTGAAAAAAATAAGTATGAGATAGGCATTCCTAAATTAAGCAGTTTAATCATCACGCATGAATGGGATGGCTTATTTCCTGGCTTGCTAGATGTGCCTAAGGAAGATAGACCACCCGTCGCCAATGTATTTTTTGCCTTTAGGATCATGGTTGGTATTGGTCTATATCTCATTTTGATTGGGCTAATTGGCGGCATATTGTGGCTTACAAGGCATCTCTTTACCCAGCGTCAGTTTTTATGGGCGGTAGGACACAGCTGGCCATTAGGATTTATCGCGATTTTGGCAGGTTGGATGGTGACAGAAAGTGGGCGCCAACCTTGGATTGCTCATGGTATTTTGCGAACCACCGACGCCATTTCGCCAGTTGATGGTTTGAGTGTCGCAATTTCTCTGGCCTTATTTGTTCTAGTATATTCGGTGGTGTTTACCACCGGTATTCTTTACATTCGTAAAATGATCAAAAAAGGTCCGCAAGGTGCTGCAATTAGCGCAGATGATTCGGGTCTTCCCAATCGTCCGATATCAGCTGCTTCACAATCCGCTCGTGAGTCCTTAGACGGAGGTGCCGTAATATGATCGCAGAGATGAACTTGTTGCAATTTGGCTTGCCATTAATTTGGGCAGCCTTAATTGGTACAGCAGTTGCGTTGTATATTATCTTGGACGGTTTTGATTTAGGGATTGGCATTTTATATCCCTTTTATAAAACTGAAGAAGCGCATGATCAGATGATGAATTCTGTCGCACCTTTTTGGGACGGCAATGAAACCTGGTTAATTTTAGGCGGTGGTGGCTTATGGGTGGCGTTCCCTAAAGCCTATGCCATTATTATGCCCGCACTTTACTTACCCATCACCATCATGTTGTTAGCGCTGATTTTTCGAGGCGTCTCATTTGAATTTCGCTGGGTATCTAAGCCACATCATTTTAAATGGAATGTGGCATTTACGTTAGGTTCACTACTTGCTGCGTTTTCTCAAGGCGTTGTATTGGGTGGATTATTACAAGGGATCAAGGTCGTTGATGGGCAATTCGCAGGTGGCCCGTTAGATTGGTTGACGCCCTTTAGCATGATGTGTGGTTTGGGTTTGTGCTGTGGTTATGCGTTGTTGGGTGCGACTTGGTTGATTATGAAAACCGAAGGTGAAGTAGAAAAACGTGCTCGCGAATTAGCGCGTCCGTTTTTACTCGCCTTAGCAGGAATTATTGCCATAGTGAGTGTGTGGACACCATTAATTATCCCAAGAATTGCGGATCTGTGGTTTACCTTGCCCAATTTTTATTATTTATCGCCATTGCCATTGTTAACCGGATTGCTGTGTTTGCTCTGCTGGTTGGGGATCAACGATACAAGACATACGGCACAAGCATTTTTTAGCGCAGTTGTATTGTTCTTATTAGCTTATGTAGGTCTGGTTATCTCTAATGTTCCTTATTTAGTGCCACCCAGTGTTACTGTTTGGCAAGCAGCAGCAGTGCCAGAGTCACAATTATTTTTATTGTTAGGTACTTTGGTATTGTTGCCGATGATTATTGGTTACACCGTTTTTGTGTACTGGACCTTTCGCGGCAAGTTGCGCGCAGGCGAAGGTTATCACTAGTTTTGAAGTCGCCCTACTTTTGTGGGGCGACTGTTGCAAGTTAATCGAATAATAATAAGTTCCTCAATCTGCGCAAGTATGCGTGCTTGTCTTCTATCCGTTCAGACAAATTTATTTTATCCTTGTAACCCGCGATGCTGGGATAAGCCTATGCAGCAAGGTTGATAACAAAAAAGAGGGATTGGTAATGGAACTTAATGTTTTTATTCTAGGATGTGCCTGTATGGCGCTGCTCTACGGCATTTATGCCGTGCGGCAGATCTGCGTTGCGCCAACCGGCAATGCACGGATGGTTGAAATTGCATCTGCGATTCAAGAAGGGGCGAGTGCCTATTTGAACCGACAATACATGACCATCGGGATGGTCGGTGTGGTGATGGCAATATTTTTAACCTATGTGCTGGGTCAGTACGTTGGAATAGGCTTTGTTATTGGTGCTGTGCTATCAAGCTTGGCTGGTTATGTTGGTATGAACGTTTCGGTGCGATCCAATGTGCGTACCGCTGAAGCTGCTCGTACCAGTTTGGCAACTGCGCTCAATGTCGCGTTCAAAGGTGGTGCGATCACCGGTATGTTGGTAGTGGGATTAGGCCTTCTGGGGGTGACTGGTTACTATATCTTCTTGCAAAAGCAAGGTATCTCGCAAAGAGCCATGATGGAAGCCTTGATTGGTTTAAGTTTCGGCGCATCTTTGATTTCCATTTTCGCTCGTTTGGGTGGCGGTATTTTCACCAAAGGAGCAGACGTTGGTGCTGATCTCGTTGGTAAAATTGAAGCTGGCATTCCAGAAGATGACCCGCGAAATCCTGCCGTGATCGCCGATAACGTGGGTGATAACGTAGGTGACTGCGCAGGTATGGCTGCAGACTTATTTGAAACCTATGTAGTCACGATTGTTGCTACCATGGTGTTGGGTGCCATTTTTGCCAGTGGCGCTGTTGCTGAAAAATTAATGATGTATCCCTTATTAATTGGGGGCGTGTGCATCTTAGGTTCCATTATTGGTACCTTTGCCGTTAGATTAGGTGGCACCAAAAATATTATGGGTGCGCTTTATAAAGGTTTAATTGTTTGTACATTGGTTTCTGCGGGACTGATTGTTGGCGCAACAAATCATTTGTTCGGTCTGGATAAAGAAATTATTTTGAATTCAGGCAGCACAACAGGCATGAAACTTTTAATTTGTGCGCTCACCGGTTTAGGCGTCACAGGGTTAATTGTTTGGATCACCGAATATTATACCTCTACCCGTTACCGTCCCGTGCGCAGCGTTGCTGCCGCTTCTGAAACTGGACACGCAACCAACATTATCCAGGGTTTAGCGATTTCCATGGAAGCTTGCGCATTACCGGTGTTAGTGATTTGTGTAGGCATTTTAGTGTCGTTCATTAATGCAGGTCTGTTAGGTGTGGCGATTGCTGCAACGGCCATGTTAGCGTTAGCGGGCATGATTGTGGCATTAGATGCTTATGGTCCTATTACGGATAATGCCGGCGGCATTGCCGAAATGTCTGAGCTGCCTCCTGAAGTACGTGTGGTTACCGATGCGCTAGATGCGGTTGGTAACACCACAAAAGCGGTAACCAAAGGTTATGCCATTGGTTCAGCAGGACTTGCTGCATTAGTCTTATTTGCAGCTTATACCGAAGACTTAAAACATTACTTTCCCAATTTAGACATTCAATTTTCGTTGAATGATCCGTTTGTGGTTGTTGGTTTGTTTATCGGTGGTTTGTTGCCGTATCTTTTTGGTGCGATGGGCATGATGGCGGTTGGACGCGCAGGTGGCCAAGTTGTGGTTGAAGTACGACGACAGTTTCGTGAGATCAAAGGGATCATGGAAGGCACTGCTAAACCTGAATATGGTAAAGCGGTCGACATGTTAACCAAAACCGCAATCAAAGAAATGATTATGCCCTCCTTGCTACCGGTGTTAGCGCCTGCGGCTATGTACTTTGTTATCAGCATGGTAGCAGGACAAGCTGCAGCCTTTACAGCGCTGGGTGCGATGCTGTTAGGCACGATTGTGACGGGGTTGTTTGTGGCAATTGCCATGACCTCAGGTGGTGGCGCTTGGGATAATGCCAAGAAATACATCGAAGATGGTCATCATGGCGGCAAAGGCTCAAATGCGCATAAAGCTTCCATCACGGGTGATACGGTTGGCGATCCGTACAAAGATACGGCGGGTCCTGCTGTGAATCCGATGATCAAAATCATCAACATCGTTGCACTCTTAATGTTAGCAATGTTGGCAAGTCACTAAGCTCTTTTGGCTCCCCTCATCCTTGATGTAGGGGAGCTGTCTAAAACCCACATTAACTATTTTTAAAACGATACTTGTATTTGCCTTCATGCTGAATTAATATCCTGCGAATTGCAGCTCGTCGCGATTGTCTGCAAGAAACAGCGAGTTCAGCGGTAGCATGAGTGCTTTTAAGGCGATTAAAAAGTGAAGAAGGATGCTTCATTTTTAGATTGTTAAAGAAGCACTCAATACTACAAAACACAAGGAGTACAACGGGTGATGCAACTTATGGAGCAAGAAGCTCAGCAAATTGTAGGGGGAATGATTACAGCTCACATTATAAAATCTGTAAACACACTTGCAATCATTTACACATCATTAGCGCAAATATTGAACCACAGATACATGAATGTCATCGAAGCGACAGATTATTATAAGCAATTAGGACATTCTATTGGCGAAATTCTTTATAAGGAACTGCATTCTGAAGAGTGTAGGGGCACGCAGAGAAAGCTTGAATGTTAGTCATTTAAACCTCTATAATCGCCGCCTTTAGTTTAACACGAGGCTTATATCATCATGCTAGGCGCACCTAAGTTTGTTCCCGTTAATCCCATTGATGCCATTAAGTCCGCTTTTCAATGTGCCAAAATAGGGTATTGGACTGGCGTTTTTACGCGCATGTCCCAATATCCCAATCTGGCTTATACAACAGATAATTTGGTTGAGTCGGGATTGGGATGGACATTGATGGATTATGCTGTTTACCAAGGAAATTTAAATGTTATTAAAAAATTGCGTAAACAATATAACGATATGATGTGCTTAAATGGCACGGTCGTTCTCCATATTGTTCATCAGCAAAATTGGCAATGGATTATGCAGTTGCTAAAAGAACATGCTTTGTCTGTACATGTTTTCTATATCGTGCCTGGCATGGCAAATTTTACATTGTTAGATCTTGCTAACAACCAAGGCAAAACACATATTGCAAATGATTTGAGAAACACTTATCAAGCAAGAACTTTCGAACAAATACAAGAATACTTAGAGAGACAAGCTCTGTTTCAGGCCGCACATCGAAAAGACTGGCAAACAGTTTATGCGATGTTAGATAAAGATCGAGGGAGCGTGGATGGTGTCGATGTTTGGTTTAATAAAGATTGGGTATTGTTACAATATGCATTTGCACAGCAAGATCAAGAAGCCATTGTAAAACTGCTGGATCATTATAGTGCTAGTTTAGATGAGATCAGAAATACAGATTACCTGTTATATGATTGCATTGTCTCATTTTATGAGATGGCTAAACACGCATCATTTGCTCGTGACTTGACAAATTTAACCACAGCATTTGAACAACATACAATCACGCGGGATAAACTGAATTTTGGGCCAATTGCACGACCTATACTATCAGGATTTAATTTAGGTATACCACCCATACAAGATGACGACATCGGAGAAACAGGTTTGCAATGCTTGGAAAGAGACTTTCCAAGCAAAGAAAAGAAAAGTGTTACATTTTTCAGTAAATCATAGATTATTGTTTTTGAATATCGTCAATATTACGTTGAATGCTGGCTAATTGCGCGTAACGAAAGCGCTTAATGCGACTATATTCTTCCATTTCTTTGATGATCTCATCACGCATTTTTTCATCGTGTTGTTTTTCAAAGATATCGAGCTTTTTAGCCAGCATGTTTTTACGCGTTCTAGAACGCTCGATTTCAGCTTGGGATTCTTGCTCTTTTTGCTTTAAGGCTAATAATAAAGCAGCCTTCAGTTCTTGAAAGCGTGCAAGGGTTTTTGGGTCACCTTTTTGATCAGTCGTTTGCATGCGCAGCAACTGAAATTCTTTCAGCATTTGCTTTAAGGGTTTATCCAGTTCATTGTCATTTTCAACAACCATCATTCTCTCCCTTTTCTTATTATTCTGGGTCGATTATAACAAATCACCAAGTAGCAAATAAGTCTGTTTGCTACTTGGTCAGAGGCGATTTTATGATCATAACAGTATAAAATACAGCCTTTTTAGAGTAAGGCGATAATGACAGTCATGATCGTCGAGCTTGAAATAATTATCACAGCACCTTCAGCGGTTGCTTGAATGAGACCTGCAAACCCTAGTCCCGTAGTAATCCCTGTAAAAACGCCTAAGCTCAGCATGCCCCAATTGCCTCCTTTAATAATTCAGCATTTTGTAATTCTCTCATAATGTCATCCATGTAAAATTTGAAAACACTATTTTGCAAGGATGAATCAATAAACACAAGAGTCAAGCAAAACACTTGACTCAGTGCCGCGACATATTTTATGGTCTATGTTTTTTGCCTTTAACATCAGCAGGTTTATCGCTATTGCTTGAGCTAGACGCTCTATCTGCAATACTAGACATTCTGTTGATAGCTCTTTCACGTCTTGCTTCTGATACATTCGCTTGATTTAAATGCTTGAATATTTCAGCAGCAATATCTGCGCCACCAGGAACAATCGTGCGGTCATTATCTCGAATGAAGTCACGAATAGCGCCAAGCGTGTGCTGGTGTTCGCCTTGTTGAATCGGAGAGACACTGCTATCAATGCGTCTGAGCTCATCTTCCGTGCGGGGGTCTTCACTTAGCACAGCCTTAATCAAAGAATATTCTTCAAGCAAGGTCTCATCTCGCTTTTGCTTTTCATAAGCGCTTTTGAGAATAGGGTTATCTTGAATATATTGATACAAATCAGCCGCTTGTAAATTAACAGCAGGGAAAGTTGCCGGCAAACTATGCGATCCTGGTTTGAGATTTTCAAGATCTACTATCAAATGATTGGCGATGAGTAATGCCACTGCCCTATCAAAGTCTTCTGCATATTGTTCAAGAGCTGCAAAGTTGGGATCGGCTGGATCCGTGGGGTGTGGTTTTAAAAACGTCGTTAATTCATTAACTTGGAAGCAAGGTTTTGCATGACGGCATATTGATTTAAGCGCAACGAGGTTGGGTGTCATAACCGGTGGTATTGCATTAAGCAGCATTTGATTCATGATTTGGTTAATTTTTATTTGGCTTTCCATCGGTGGCATTGATGCTAGACATGCAAAAATTTCAGGGTAAGAAAGTATTTCACCGCTATTGTCATCAAATGTAATCAACTGATCAAGCGGCAAATAGCCATACATGCCTGGTAAAGCCATCGGTATTGCTAAAGGTATAACATTCTTTGCGCCTGCTTTGCGCATTTCTTTCAATAAAGTAACTAATACTTTACGTTTATCTGCCAAGGTTGGGTCGGGGATTCCAGGCATTGGTGTCCATCCTGGTAAATTAGTGAAATGAAAAAATAATTGTTGGCAAATATTCTTCTTACTCTCAGGATCGCTTATGCCATTTAAATACCGTTCCAGGAACTTAATCGCTTTGGGAGTATTGGGAGGTGCTGCCTCCATTTCCATTGTCCGCATAGCATCATAGGCTTTATACGCAAGTGTGTCTTTGACTTTACTAAAATTGGCTAAACCCTCGTGTGTCATGGGAGGTATATTACCAATAAGTTCGGGCAAACTGATATTGTGATGATCGAGCAGATCGGTAAAGAGGCCATCTTTTACTTTGTCGTCATGTGGTAATGCTCCAGGTGTTGCGCCACCAGGGTGGATGATGCTTATAAGCAAACCTGTATTAAATACTTCATTTTCCTCAAGATGATGCTCAACTTGCTGTTCTCGAAAAAGCGCTCTTGCTTGGCGATCATTACCCGCTAAATAAATGCTTTGAATTTCATCATTAATTAATTCTCTTTGCACTAACGGCTGCGATAGTATACTGGTTAATTCATGATCTGCTGCCCATTCATATACGCGTATCGGGCTAATATCCTCCAGGGTTACTCCAGTCATTGATTGCCTGGTAGCGGGGTCATAATAAACAGGCGTACCATATTTGACTACAATTAATGGGATACCGAGTTGTTGCATTTCAGTTAAGAGTGTCAACGCAATAGTAACACTGGGAGTATTATTATTAAGTGGGTACAGATCAGGTGGCCTGGTAGCAGATCGTCTCATTAATCCTTTTAAGACGTTGTACTGAGGGTCGCAAAAAATATTCTCGAATTGTTTAGCGGATAATTTTCCGCCATTTAATTTTTTTAAAGTTTGCAGGTAATGAAAAAAGGTTTCGTATTTTCCACTAACAGCAGCTTGTTGTAGATTTTTTTCGATGAGCGTCAGCTTTTTAGGTTCGGGTGCGCCGATCATGATGAGTTCCTCTTATTTTTTGGCAATCTAGGATTACTATGGAACGATTAACAATCATTCTCAATCGTGATTGGTGGCTGGTCTTTTAAAAAAATAATGGGCGTAACTACCACTAATCAGCACTTTGGTTTAAGTGCAATTGCGGAACTACCGTCGCTAATATATGGTAATAGAAAGTATTATCAGGTATTCGCAAGAATTGGAGGCGTTATGAGTAAACTTAAAAAGGTGAGCCTCGATATGAGCGAAAAGAACTTAAAAAAAATTGATAAGTTGGCCAAAATAACCGCACGTTCTCGAGCATTTATTATTAACGAACTGGTTGATAACTATTTAGACGAACTAATCGGTTTTTATATTTCTTCACAACGTTTGCGTAATACGCCCGAAAGCGAGTATATACCCATTACTAAAGCGCATAAGTTGATCCAACAAAAGCGAGACCATCATCCAAAGTGAGTGAAATATGACTTGGGAATTACTGGTCAATCCGATTGTGATAGAAACATTGCAGTATTATGACGATGATGTTGTATTAGGTGTGCTTTCATATTTAGAGCAGCAATTAATTAACTTACCACATCCTGAGAGTCATGCAGATAGTCAAAACAACCATAATGGTATTATGACGTTTTCACGTAATACAGAGCATGGCGTGGTGATGATTTTTGCACAAATTGATCACGACCGGAATCGTATAAAAATTCTTCATGTACAGCTAAGAAATAATGCCTTTGATCAGCGCTAAAGAGGGCTTGAGTAATCCACCCAGAAGTCGCAAAATACCCTTAACTTAATCGTAATCATTTAGTCAGGTTGACAAACAAATGAGAAAAATAGCATGGAATGCTACCTTAAAATTATGGGCCTTTGGCTGGTTAAAAGTTCCCATGATTGCTTGGGTAAGACCCAGGGTGCTTGAGTTAAATGAAGAGCGCGCCATCATCAGAATTCCTCTTTCTAGAAGAACCAAGAATCACCTTAATTCACTGTATTTTGGCGCACTCTGTGTTGGCGCCGATGTGACGGGGGGCATTCATATGATGTATTTTCTAAACAACCAAATGGGTAAACTTTCGTTTGCCTTTAAAGATTTTACCGCTCAATTTTTAAAACGTGCAGAGGCCGATGTCCTCTTCGTTTGTGAAGATGGTCCGTTGATTGCCCAAACACTCAAAAAAGCAGAATTAAGTAAAGAGCGCGAAAGTGCCTTGGTGAATATTATTGCCACCACCCCGAGTTTATTGGGTGATGAACCCGTGGCCCGATTTACGTTAACGTTGTCCGTCAAATATAAAAACTAAAGGGGTATATTATGAGAACATTACATCTATCAGAAACTATGGCCGTATCCGCGGCTGCAGGTGTCCATCTGCCAACGGTGATTAATAGTGCTATGGATTTTGCAGCATCCGGCGTTTTATTAAACATTGTATTAAATGGTGTGACGGCTGCCACGATAGGACAAGGGATATTACTCGGTGCGGGTGTCGGTGCAAGTTATGCACTCGTGCGCTCAGTGATCTATAGTTAATATTTTTGTTGCTACAGGAGAGCGCTCATGAAAAGAACAGCATCTGCCCATTGGACCGGTGATTTTAAACAAGGGAAAGGGGATTTAACCACCGAAAGTGGTGTGCTTAACAATACGCCGTATTCGTTTACGACACGTTTTGAAGGCACTAAAGGTACCAATCCTGAAGAACTGATCGCTAGTGCGCATGCGGGATGTTTCACCATGGCGCTTTCTGCCTTTTTAGGTAAGTCGGGATTTGTTGCTGAATCACTGGAAACGCAAGCGATTGTAACGCTAGATCAAGTCGATGGGAACTGGACTGTTACCACCATTGATCTTGAATTAAAAGGTAAAGTACCTGGAATTGATAATGACAAATTTCAAGAAATAGCCCTGGATGCGAAGAAGAATTGTCCTATTTCACGCCTAATGAATGCGACAATTAATTTAAAAGCCAATTTAATAGCGTAAAGTGCAGAAATAAAAAAGGAGGGCTTACCCTCCTTTTTTATGAATGATTAGTAAGGACGTGGTTTAGGCAGATTCATTTCTAAGCGCGGCGCCAATTCTGGGCGTAGTTCTTCAGCCAGTTTAGGCTTAGGACGATTAGCCTGAAACAACTGATAAAGGCCTAATAGCGGACTATTTGCTTTATAACCGTTAATGGCAACATCAAACAATCCTAATACTAAATTACTTAAACCACTTAACACAAAGCTTTTCTTGCTTAATTCGTGATTAGCCGCATAAGCTTCGGTTAATGCTTCGGTTACTTCGCTTGCGTATTCGAATAAGTTTTCTTTTGAAATTGTCATTTTGTGCTCCAATACAGGTGATACACCATTCAATTTAGATGCAAAATAGCACAGCTTCTGACCTTCCAAACAGCATAACCCGATTAAAATGACGTTATAGTCGACAAAAGTGCATTAATCTCTTGTGCGCATTGAGCATTTGGTCGAGAAATTATAAGAAGCCGCAGCATGAATCGTGTATAGGCGCGTTATATTATGCATCATAATCAATTCTCGTTACTCACCAAAAAACGGTTCTTGCCACTGTTTATTACCCAATTTCTGGGTGCTCTAAACGATAATTTATTTAAAAATGCCTTAGTGGTACTCATTACCTTTATTCTGGTTAAAGAATTACCGATGGATCATAAAATACTAGTAACCTTAGCTGGTTGCTTGCTAATCGTACCGATGTTCATTTTTTCTGCCTTAGCGGGATCTTTAGCGGATAAATATGAAAAAGCCAAATTGATCCGTATCATCAAAATGGCTGAAATTATTTTAATGGGTATCGGTGTGGTGGGGTTTTGGTTCCACAATGTGATGCTCCTGATGTTGGTGTTATTTTTATTGGGTGTGCAGTCAACTTTTTTTGGACCCTTAAAATATAGTATTTTACCTGCACACCTGGCTGATGATGAATTGGTGGGTGGCACGGCATTAATTGAAACAGGCACCTTCTTAGCAATCTTGATAGGCAATATTCTAGGCGTTATTTTAATCGTCATGCCAAATGGCATTATCGTCATTTGTGTTGCGATAGTGCTGATTGCGGTGTTGGGATTTATCAGCAGTTGCTTTGTGCCCAAAGCGCTGCCGCCAGCACCCGAGCTGCCTATCTCCTTTAATGTGGTTAAAGAAACGATCAACATTGTTAAATTTTCACAAAAATCAAATGATATTTACTTGAGCATTTTAGGCATCTCGTGGTTTTGGTTGATTGGTTTTGTGTTCTTAGCGGAATTTCCTAATTATGCAAAAGACTTTATTAGAGGTAATGAACAAGTTTTTGTACTATTTCTGACGGTGTTTTCTGTAGGGGTGGGCATAGGCTCGATGTTCTGTAATCGCTTATTGCGAGGGCGAATTGAGGCAACATTCGTACCACTGAGTGCTCTAGGTATTACACTATTTACCATTGACTTATACTTTGCGACCCACTATGCCTTAAATCATGTTCAAGTGGGAACGTTATTAACGCCATTGCAGTTTTTACATTACTCAGCGCATTGGCGCATTCTATTTGATGTGTTTGGCATCGCCTTTTGCGGTGGCCTGTACATCGTTCCTTTATATGCAATTTTGCAGCATCGATCTGAAGAGACACATAAAGCACGCGTTATCGCTAGCAATAACATTATGAATGCTATATTTATGTCAGTGGCTGCGGTACTCGTGATGTTCTTGCTCAAAATAGGATTTAGCATACCAAAAATATTTCTGACTATCGCGCTAATAAACTTGGTCGTGATGGCGCAAAGTTGTCGCTTGTTGCCGGGTGCTTTAGTTAAATCAATCTTGCGGATGCTGTTACATTTCTTCTACCGCGTTGAAGTTAAAGGCCTCGAAAACTATGACAAAGCGGGTCAGCGAATTGTTATTGCGCCTAACCACACTTCCTTTTTAGATGCAGTGTTGTTGGCTGCATTTTTGCCAGGCAAAGTCTCCTTTGCGATGTATAGTGGGTATTTGGAGAAATGGTGGGTTAAGCCCGTCACACTATTTGTGAACATCTTTGGTATTGAGCCAGGTAATCCATTTTCGCTCAAAACAATTATTAAATATGTAAAACAGGATAAGGAATTAGTTATATTCCCTGAGGGGCGTATAACCGTTACTGGAGCCTTAATGAAAATTTATGAGGGGCCCGGCATGATAGCAGATAAAGCGGATGCCACTATCTTGCCGATATTAATTGAAGGTGCACAGTATTCGCCCTTTTCGCGCTTAAAAGGGCGTGTTCATATCAAATGGTTTCCTAAAATCACCTTGACTATATTTCCTCCGGAAAAAATCAATATCAGCGAAGGTTTGAGTAGTCGTCAAAGGCGTCAGAAAATAGGCGAACAGCTTTATCAAATTATGGCTAATACCTTATTTCAAGGTAATAATTTTAATGTCACGCTATTTCAAGGATTGTTACGAGCAAAGGAAATTCATGGCGCCTCTCATCTGATTGTCGAAGACATTAATCGTCAACCGCTGACCTATCGCCGCTTGATTATGGGAAGTATTGTTCTTGGCAGAAAAATTAAAAATCTGACCAAAAATCAAGAAGTAGTGGGGTTGCTATTACCGAATCTATCGGCAACAGTGGTAACATTTTTTGGTTTGCAAGCCTATCAACGAGTTGCAGCGTTATTAAATTTCTCAACTGGAACACATAATGTGGCTTTAGCCTGTCATACCGCTCAAATTAAAGTGGTATGCACCGCACGAGCCTTTATTACGGCGGCTAAATTGCAAGGCATGGTAGATGCCTTAAGTGAAAAAGGTGTACAGATTGTTTATTTAGAAGATCTGCGCAAAGAGGTGAATATTCTAAATAAATTATATGCCTTTTTGGCGATGAGCTTTCCGAGATTATTTGGGTTAGATCATAGTGAGAGCGATGCACAGAAGCCGGCGGTCATTTTATTTACTTCAGGCTCTGAAGGTACGCCCAAAGCCGTCGTATTAAGTAGTCGTAATATCCAAGCCAATAAAAGTCAAATGGCCAGTCGTGTCGATTTTAGTCCAATTGATATTGTATTAAATGCGCTCCCTATGTTTCACTCCTTCGGGTTAACCGCGGGCACTATTTTACCAATTTTATATGGCATGAAAGTGTTCTTTTATCCTTCGCCACTTCATTACCGGGTGATCCCTGAAGTTTCCTACGATATTAATGCGACTATTTTATTTGGTACCAATACCTTTTTATCAGGCTATGCTCGTTATGCGAATGCTTATGATTTTTATAGCGTTCGTTATGTGTTTTCAGGCGCTGAAAAATTGCGTGAAGAAAATCGCCGTGTTTGGGCGGATAAATTTGGCGTGCGGATTTTTGAAGGTTATGGCGCCACTGAAACAGCGCCAGTTATTTCAGTGAATACGCCCATGCATAATAAGCCAGGATCTGTGGGGCAGATGATGCCGGGCATGGATTATTCACTTTCTGACGTCCCGGATGTTGAGGGAGGGCGTTTAAGCGTGAAGGGACCCAATGTCATGTTGGGTTATATGTTTTACGATAACCCGGGTGTGATAGTGCCGCCGCCAAATGGTTGGTATGACACAGGTGATATTGTTGATATTGATGGTAATGGCTATATCACTATCAAAGGCCGAGCAAAGCGCTTCGCGAAAATTGGTGGTGAAATGGTATCGTTAACCTTTGTGGAGCTATTACTTGATGAGCTCTGGCCACAGACAATGCATGCGGTTGTTACCATTCCAGACGAGAAAAAGGGTGAACAACTGGTCCTCGTAACGACGCAACCCAACCCTGATAAGGCTGAAATCATTCGATTTGCGCGCTCAAAGGGGATTACAGAGCTTGTCGTTCCAAAGCTTATCCATGTGGTTGATAAGCTGCCTCTACTGGGCAGCGGTAAGGTAGATTATGTCGCTATCCAGCAACTTCTTAAAAACCAGTTCATAAACTAAGTAATATCTGCATAGGGTTTGACATGGGTGCCTATTCTGTGTACGATGCTAGTGAGTTTGATAAAACTCTTAGCATACACCGTGCCTACGCATATCGTTAGATTTTAGTGTTTGTCCAAGAGTTTAGGCCGTGAAAAGTCATCAAAGAACTCTCAGTACTTACATTTTTATTTGACTATATAAGAGGACTACCCTAATGCCTACAGGAATCGTTAAATGGTTCAATCCTACTAAAGGATACGGTTTTATTCAGCAAGATCATGGTGACAAAGACGTATTTGTTCACATTAGCGCGCTGCAAAATTCAGGTCTCGCAAGCTTGAAAGAAGGTCAACGTGTTAGCTTTGATCTCGAAAATGCAAAGGGCAAAACCTCTGCTGTAAACCTCAAGACGATTGACGAATAATCTAGCTAACTGCTAGCTCATCTTGCCACATCATCTTTAAGCGCTGCTACCTCAGTGACAGCAGCGCTTTAACTTTTTGTTTTTGGAAATCAATATGCAAAACTTTAATGCGTTTGGGCTGCCTGCTGTCCTATTACAATCTTTGGACCAAATGGGTATCACCGCGCCAACTCCGATTCAGGTTGAATCAATACCCACCGTTCTGGCAGGCACCGATTTGCTGGCTTCCGCACAAACAGGCACCGGCAAAACAATCGCTTATTTATTGCCCATCGTCAGCAAGTTAGATGAAAACCCTGAAGAAAGTGTTTTGATCTTAACGCCGACCCGTGAATTAGCAACCCAGGTTAAAGATACCGCGCTACAATTGATCAAAAGAGTTCGCTCACTTAATATTGCGTTGCTCATTGGTGGCGAACCTATTTTTAAGCAATTTGCTGCTTTAAAAAGACGTCCACGTATCATTATCGGTACACCAGGGCGTATTTTGGATCACTTACAACGTCGCACCTTAAATTTACAATCCGTTAAATACCTTGTTTTAGACGAAACCGATCGTATGTTAGATATGGGTTTCAGCCAAGATATCGAAGCGATTGTTGGCAATTTACAAGGCGATCGACAAACCCTATTATTCTCGGCAACATTGCCACAAGCTATCGTTAAAATGTCTAAAAGATATTTGAACGAAGGTGCTAAGCGTATTGCTATCGGTTCAACCACTGAACCAAGCCGCCAAATTAAACAAGAAACAGTACAAGTTTCTTCAGGCAGTAAATTCTCAACGTTATTAACGGCATTAGAAGAGCGCGAAGGCTCAGTCATTATTTTCGTTAAGACCAAAATCAGCGCTGATAAGCTGGCTGAGAAATTACAAGAAAAAGATCATGCTGCAGATGCTATCCATGGTGATTTAAATCAACGCCAACGCGATCGCGTAATCCGTGATTTTCGAAATAGCAAATGTCGTATTTTAGTCGCAACAGATATTGCTGCGCGTGGTTTAGATATTCCACATATTATGCACGTGGTAAATTACGATTTACCCCAATGCCCAGAGGATTATATTCACCGTATTGGCCGTACCGGCCGTGCGGGTATGACCGGCTTTGCTTTATCGTTTGTATCACCAGAAGAACGCCATAAATGGAAAGCGATTCATCGCTTAATCCATGCAGGCGAAGAAACTGAAAGTGAATATCGCAGAGGTGGTAATTCACGTGGTGGCAGAGATGGCGGTCGTTCACGCGGTGGCTATCAAGGCCAACGTGATGGTGGCGCAAGAGGCGGTTATCGTGGACGTAGCGACAATGCAGCAGGCGGTGAATCCCGTGGCGGCTATCGTGGACGTAGCGACAACGCAGCAGGCGGTGAATCCCGTGGCGGCTATCGCGGTCGTAGCGACAACGCAGCAGGCGGTGAATCCCGCAGCTATCGCGGTCGTAGCGATAACGCAGCAGG
>CAZCXZ010000067.1:0-18578 GCA_964502705.1 Uncultured Candidatus Berkiella sp.
AGGTGAGAAAGAAGATCTCGGCATCACGGTTTGCTTAATGCCGACAAATCACCCGGGTATCCAGATTGGTAATCGTCATTTTCCGCTCAATATGGCATTTATGAATGGCCCCATCCGCGGTAAAGATGTCTTTATCCCGCTGGACTGGATCATTGGTGGGCCGCAAATGGCAGGCAGCGGTTGGCGGATGTTAATGGAATGCTTATCGGCAGGTAGAGGCATTTCACTACCCGCATTAAGTACCGCAACAGGTTGCTTTGCATTTCGCATGACCGGCGCTTATGCCGCTATTCGTCGTCAATTTAATGTCGCGATTGGACAATTTGAAGGGGTTGAAGAAGCGCTTACTCGAATTGCGGGATATACCTACTTGTTAGAGTCTACTCGGTTGTTCACCTTAACGGCTATTCGACAAAACATTAAAGCGGCGGTTGCTACCGCGATTGCAAAATATCATATGACTGAAATGTCACGCATCGTGATCAACGATGCCATGGATATTCATGGTGGACGTGGAATTATGCTAGGGCCCAATAATTATTTGGGACGAGGCTATCAATCCATGCCAGTCAGTATTACCGTTGAAGGCGCTAACATTTTAACGCGTAGCTTAATGATCTTTGGACAGGGTGCTATTCGCTGTCATCCTTATGTCTACGAAGAAATGAAGATTGCCATGTCCTACAATGCTAATCCAGATGAAGCGTTAGATCGTTTTGATGATATTGTTATCAAACATGCTGGTTATATTGTCTCAAATTTTGCGAGAAGCTTATGGTTATCTTTAACGCGCGGGCTCCTTCATCGCACCAAGTTGTCCAGTGAATGTCGATATTTTGAGCAAAAACTAAGCTGGCTTTCTGCTGGGTTGGCAATCTGCTCTGATGTTGCCATGTTTACGCTCGGTGGCGATCTTAAACGCAAAGAAAAGCTCTCAGCTCGCTTGGGCGATATTCTAAGCAACCTACAAGTCGCTTCTGCAACCTTAAAATATTATTACGATCAAGGACGTGATCCTGAAGATTGGCCGGTTGCGAAGTGGTCGTTGCAAATGTGCTGTTATAAAACACAAGAGGCATTCTATGGGTTCTTTGAGAACTTCTCATTTCCCATCATTGGTAAATTGCTGAAAGCGATTGTATTCCCTTGGGGGCGTGCTTTCACATTACCCAGTGACAAGCTGGGAGCGCAGATTGCGAAACTAATGTTAGAGCCTTCTAAATTGCGCGATAAATTAACCAGCATTTGCTATGTCGGTAAGCATGAAAATGATCCAACAGGCTTGATGGAAGTTGGGTTTGACAAACTCATTGAGAATCAACCTGCGCTCGAAAAGCTTAATAAAGCTGTTAAAAGAAAAGAAATCAGTAAACGTCTTGGTTTTGAAGAAAAATGCCAAGCAGCATTTGATCTTAAAATCATTGATGAACATGAAGTACGTAGCTTAATGGAATATGAAGCCGTTCGTAAGAAAGTAATAGCAGTCGATGACTTTGCTCCCGATTATGCGCTAGGAACAGGAATACAAGCAAAATGCCAAACAGAAAAAGTCAAAATAACGATCGAGTAGTTTATGTTGTCGATGGCGCGCGCACACCTTTTCTGAAAATGCGTGGTGTGCCAGGTCCTTTTTCAGCTGCCGACTTAGGGGTCAGTGCTGCGAAAGCCCTACTGGCTAAACAGCCTTTTTCCCCAGATGCTTTTGATGAGGTGATTGTGGGTTGTGCAGGCCCCAGCGAAGAAGAAGCCAACATTGCCCGTATTATTGCACTGCGTAGTGGTTGTGGAAAAAAAATGAGTGCCTATACGGTGCAACGAAATTGCGCATCAGGGCTGCAAGCGATTGATGATGCGACTAAGAGCATCCAGCTTGGACGTTCACAATTAGTGTTAGCAGGTGGGTGCGAGGCAATGAGTCGTGCACCGCTTTTATATAACAAAGCCATGGTCTATTGGTTGTCGAAACTCAATCAAGCGAAAAGCCCAGGTCAGAAGTTACAACGTATTCTCAAGTTTCGTCCCAACTTCCTAGTGCCAGTCATTGCCTTGCTAAAAGGGTTAACTGACCCGGTTGTGAATATGAACATGGGACAAACAGCAGAAGAGCTTGCTTATCTGTTTAACATTACCCGTACTCAAATGGACGAATATGCCGCAAATAGTCATGTCCGAGCACTAGCCGCGCAAACGGCGGGATTGCTAGAGGAAATTGCGCCGCTTTATGCCTTTGATGGTACGGTTTATCAACAAGATGATGGCGTGCGTAACGATTCAACCGTAGAAAGATTAGCCAAATTGCGACCGGTGTTTGATAAACACGGCAGTATTACAGCAGGCAACAGCTCACAAATTTCCGATGGTGCAGCTTTTGTTATTTTGGCGAGTGAAGAAGCCGTTAATAAATACCAGTTGCCGGTGCTAGCGAAAATCGTTGATACCCAGTTTGCAGGACTCGATCCGACTATTATGGGATTAGGCCCGATTCATGCAATGACCCCCATCTTAGAGCGCAATCAATTAGGTTTAAATGATATTGATCATATGGAAATCAATGAAGCTTTTGCCGCGCAAGTCATTGGTTGTGTTAGGGCATGGGAAGATGACAAGTATTGCAAAGAATCTTTAGGTTTAGCGTCAAAAATGGGCTCAGTGGACATGGCGAAATTAAATCCCAATGGCGGCGCTATTGCCATTGGACATCCTGTGGGGGCAAGTGGTGCAAGATTGGTTATGCACTGCGCCAACATGTTAACCAAGCACCAAACCAAACATGCATTAGCCAGCTTATGTATCGGTGGTGGACAAGGTGGTGCAATTTTACTTGAGCGTGTTGGGGCATAATATGAAATACGAACATTGGACTTTAACGCAAGATGAGAACAACGTTTATTGGTTGCTGTTTGATAAAAAAGATAGCAGCACGAATACCCTAAACGAAGCCACTATCCGTGAGTTGGATACGATTTTGAATACGTTGGCACCTTTGCCTGCCAAAGCGCTCATTATTCGCTCAGCCAAAAAAACCGGTTTCATTGTGGGTGCCGACATAACACAATTTAAAACCTTGAAGACAGCTGATGAAGCAACACAGCTTATTCGTCAAGGACAAGCGGTGTTTAATAAATTAGCAGCGCTGCCTTTTCCCACGATTGCCGTGATTGAAGGGTTTTGTTTAGGGGGCGGTTTAGAATTAGCCTTAGCCTGCCGTTATCGATTAGCGGAAGATTCTCCTAAAACCAAATTAGGCTTACCTGAGGTAAAACTCGGCATTCATCCTGGTTGGGGCGGTACGGTTAGATTGCCAAGACTCATCGGTCCTTTGAAGGCGATGGATGTTATTTTGACTGGGCGCAATTTATCCGCTAAAGCGGCAAAAAAATTAGGTGTTGTGAATGAAGCGGTGCCTAAGCGAGTATTAGAGCAAGCTGCTAGAGATTATGCGAATAAAGCACCTAGCACCAAATCTTCCTTTTCAGTCAATAGCCTTTTAGAGACTTTACCTGCTCGTCTTGCACTAGGCAAAGTGTTTAAGCGTCAGCTATCACAAAAAATTAGCGAGCAGCATTATCCGGCGCCTTTTAGAGTGGTCGATAATTGGGTGAAGCATGGCACGCAAAACCAAGTTGCAGCCATGGACGAAGAAGCGATTTCGATTGGTAAATTATTAGTTTCTGATACCGCTCGTAATTTAGTGCGAGTCTTTTTCTTGCAAGATACTTTAAAGAACTTAGCAAGAGCAGCTGATTTTAAACCCAAACGTGTGCATGTCGTAGGCGCAGGTGTCATGGGTGGTGATATTGCAGCGTGGTGTGCTTTACGTGGCATGAGCGTGACTTTGCAAGATCAAGCGCCTACCATGATTGGTAATGCGATTAAACGTGCAGCTGAGCTTGGCAATAAAATATTAAAGGAAAAATATTTAGTTGAAGCCATGATGGATAGATTACAACCTGATCCACAAGGCAACGGCATTGCTCATGCAGATGTCATTATTGAGGCGATTACAGAAAAAGTCGCAGCTAAGCAAGGGTTGTTTAGCATGCTTGAGAAAAAAGCCCGCAAAGATGCTATCTTAGCCACAAACACGTCAACAATACCGTTAGAAGAAATCAGCAGCGTATTACAAGATCCTAACCGTTTAGTTGGTATCCATTTCTTTAACCCCGTATCTAAAATGCCTCTCGTCGAAGTGGTGCATGCACCAAACACGACTAAGTTGGTGATTGATAAAGCGATGGCCTTTGTTAAAGCTATCGATAAACTACCTTTACCCGTTAAAAGTGCGCCTGGCTTTTTGGTGAATCGCATTCTCATGCCTTATATGTTAGAAGCGGTCACTTTGTTGGAAGAAGGTATTGCGGGCCCTGTGATTGACAAAGCGGCGGTTGATTTTGGCATGCCGATGGGGCCGATTGAATTAGCTGACACGGTAGGCTTAGATATCTGCTTAGCGGCTATTCAAGAGTTGTCTGAGGTGCTTGGTGCAAAAGTGCCGCCTAAGTTACAAGAATTTGTAGCGCGTGGCGATTTAGGTCGCAAAACCGGTAAAGGGTTTTATACCTATAAAGATGGCAAAGCCATTAAGCCTAGTACGACGGGCGTTGCATCAGAAGATATTAGCAATCGCTTAATATTACGATTACTCAATGAAGCTGTTGGATGCTTGCGTGAAGGCATTGTTGAGAATGCGGATCTGCTTGATGCAGGCTGCATCTTTGGGATAGGTTTTCCTCCGTTCAGGGGAGGGCCGATTCACTATGTTCAAGCACAAACGCAAAGTAATGTGGTTGATTTGCTGCAAACCTTTACCAAACGTTATGGCGATCGATTCTCGCCAGACAAAGGTTGGCATTCTGCAGACTTTCAAAAAGGGGCAATGAGTGAATAATAATCATAAGCTGGTGATTAAAAAAGCGGCCGTTTTAGGCGCGGGCGTAATGGGCGCACAAATTGCGGCTCACTTAACAAGTGCGGGTGTACAAACCGTTTTATTTGATTTACCTGGCCAACCAGACAATAAAAATGCCATCGTTGACTCAGCATTACTGTCTTTAAAAAAGCTTAAGCCAGATCCTCTGGCAACAAGCGGTATGGAAACGCTGATTGTTCCTGCCAATTATGAAAGTGATTTAGCACTTTTGGGGACTTGTGATCTCGTCATTGAAGCCATTGCTGAAAGGCTTGATTATAAACAGCGTTTGTACCAAACCGTTGGACCGCACATTGCCAAGAATGCTATTTTTGCGTCCAATACCTCAGGTTTAAGCATTACTGAATTAGCGAAGTTTGTTCCAGAACAGGTAAAGTCCCGCTTTTGTGGTATCCATTTCTTTAATCCACCACGTTACATGAAGTTGGTAGAGATTATTCCACATGCTGCTTCAGATGAAACATTACTGACGCAACTAGAATCCTTTTTAGTGACGAGAGTCGGTAAAGGTGTCATTTATGCTAAGGATACCCCCAATTTTATTGCGAATCGGATTGGTGTATTCGGTATGCTTGCTGCCGTCCATCATAGTCGCGACCTAAAATTGTCTCCTGATAAGGTAGACGTACTCACCGGCCCTATCATTGGTCGCCCCAAGAGTGCAACGTTTCGAACCATGGATGTGGTGGGCTTAGACACCCTAAATCATGTGGTGCAAACCTTAAAGCAACATCTCACCGATGATCCATGGAATAGTTTGTTTGAATTGCCCGATTGGATAATGCAATTGATCGAGCGCGGTGCTTTGGGCCAAAAAACGCAAGCAGGGATTTTCAAAAAAGATCGCAGTGGGATCATGGTTTATGATTATCATGATTCAAGTTACCGCGCAGTGGACAGTGCGATTGATCCGCAAATTCAGGCTATGTTAACCATTAAAAATCCGGCTGAACGTTTTGCTGCTTTACATAAATCAGATCATCCGCAAGCGCAATTTATCTGGCGCATTTTTCGCGATCACTTTCATTATAGCGCTTATCATCTTGAAGCCATTGCCCAAACGACCCGTGATGTCGATTTAAGTTTACGTTGGGGATTCGGTTGGCAGATGGGGATCTTTGAAATATGGCAAGCTGCAGATTGGCGAAATATTGCACGTCTGATAGCCGATGATATCAAAGCCGGTAAAACGCTCAGTAAAGCACCATTGCCTGCTTGGGTGTTGGAGCAAAACTTTAATGGTGCATATTTAGAAGGGAAAGCTTACGATCCTTCAGTTGATGTCTATTTGCCTAGAGATGACCTACCCGTCTATCAGCGTCAATTATTCCCTGATGCGCTGTTGACCGAAACGGTAGATGAAGGCAAAACGGTATTTGAAAATGATGCCGTGCGCATGTGGACACAAAACGATAATCTGGCGATTTTGAGTTTTAAAACCAAAAAGCACACGATTTGTGTTGATGTATTAGCTGGCATTCAAGAAGCAATTGCTCGAGCTGAAAAAGATTTTGATGCGCTTATCTTGTGGCAGCGCGAAGGTGCTGACTTTAGCTATGGTGCCAATCTTAAGATTGTGAATGAATCGCTACAGAGTAAAAGCATGGATAAAGTGGAAAAGCTGATCCACGCTTTCCATGATACAGCGATGGCTTTACGCTACTCGGCAGTGCCTACGATTTCGGCGATTCGCGGTATGACGTTTGGCGGCGCCTGTGAACTTAGTATGCATTGCTCGCGCATTGTTGCAGCATTTGAAACCTATATTGGTTTGGTTGAAGTGGGTGTGGGTATTTTGCCAGCTGGCGCGGGTACCAAAGAGCTTGCGATGCGAGCTGCGAAGAATACCTTGCCTGGTGGGCATGCTAATCAGTTAAAAGTCTACTTTGAGCAAATTGCGATGGCGAAAGTTTCTACCAGTGCCATTGATGCGAAAAAACTTAACTATCTGCAAGCAAACGATGTGGTGGTTATGAACAATGATGAATTGTTGTTTATTGCCAAAGCGCAAGCGAAAGCCATGGCCGCTAGCGGTTATCATGCGCCATTACCTTATTTGTTCCCGGTGTTGGGTAAACCCGGTATTGCTAATTTGCAGGTCATGTTAATTAATATGCGAGAAGGCGGATTTATTAGCGATCATGATTTCTTCATCGGCTCCAAAATTGCCCATGTGATTTGTGGTGGCAACATTGATGCGCTTTCGATGGTAGATGAAAAATGGCTATTGCGGTTAGAGTTTGAAGCTATCATGGAGCTTAGCGCTACCTCTAAAACCATCGATCGGATCAAATACATGCTTGAAAATGGAAAACCGCTGCGAAATTAAAAAGGAAAAGCGATGAGTCGTCAAATACAAGATGCTTATATTGTTTCGGCTGTACGTACAGCGGTTGGAAAAGCGAAGGGACAGTTTGCGAATACAAGGCCCGATGATCTCCTTAGCGAAGTGTTAAAAGCTTCGCTACTTCGTGTGCCAGCATTACATGCTCACGCGATTGATGATGTGGTGATTGGTTGTGCCATGCCAGAAGGTGAGCAGGGCATGAATATTGCTCGAATATCGACCCTGTTGGCAGGCCTGCCTGTCGGAACGCCTGCACAAACGGTCAACCGATTCTGCTCATCGGGATTGCAAACCATCAGCTCGGCAGTGAATGCCATTGTGATGGGTGAAGCCGAAGTGGCTATTGCTGGTGGTGTAGAGTCGATGAGTGCTGTGCCATTAGGGGGTTATTCATTTTCAGCAAACCCCCGTTATGTTGAAGAAAAAGAACATTTGGGTATTTCCTTTGGCATGGGGATCACGGCTGAAAAAGTCGCTCAAAAATGGAAAATATCCAGAGAAGCGCAGGATGAATTTGCGTTCAATAGTCACCAAAAAGCCCTAAAAGCGCAAGTTGAAAATGCTTTTAATGATCAGATCATACCCGTACAAGTTAACAGTCGTGTGCCTGAACTTGCGCAGGGTAATATTTTGTCTACCCAAAAGATCATCAGTCACGATCAAGGCCCCAGAAAAGACACAACCTTAGAAGCATTGGCTAAATTACGTCCGGCCTTTGCGATGAATGGTACAGTTACTGCAGGTAACAGTTCGCAAATGAGCGATGGTGCCGCTGCTTTAATGATCGTTAGTGAACGTATTGTCTCACAATACCAATTGAAACCTTTGGCGCGATTAAGTGGTTTTGCTGTAGCAGGCGTTGAGCCTGAATATATGGGTATTGGCCCTATTGAAGCGATCCCTAAAGCGTTAAAGCAAGCCAATTTGACGCTAGACGATATCAGTTGGTTTGAATTGAATGAAGCGTTCGCAGCACAAAGCCTGGCTGTCATTCAGACGCTCAATTTACCCATTGACAAAGTAAATCCCCAAGGTGGTGCAATCGCATTAGGGCATCCATTAGGTGCCACCGGCGCAGTTTTAGCAACCAAATTGATCTATGGTGCTAAAGCACGAAAAATGCGTTACGGCATGGTGACGATGTGTATTGGAACAGGGATGGGTGCCGCAGGCATCTTTGAGATCCTTTAGGTTGCTGCGTCATTTGTCCTGCAACTTTGTCACCTTCGCTTTTCGCAATCCTCATTTACTGAACAGTAAACTCCGGTTGCTTAAAGCTCGGTTTCGCGTTGCAGAACAACTGACTGTGCAACTTTAGTTTGTGAAAGGCCAAAAAATGAATTTATTTCGGAACCTCTTTTTTCTCACGCTGATTAGTTTGTCGTTATGTGTTTTTGCTGCCAATAAAGAATTTTATGGTCGCTCGATTCCGACAACCGTTGTGATTGATGATGTGGCAGGTACGCTGACCTTGCGTGGGGTTGCCTTAGATAAGCATTTTTTTGAAGATAATTATATTGGTGCATTTTATACCCTCAATCCGGTTAAAGATGAAAAAGAAGCTTTAATGGATGCAGGTCCTAAACGTATGACATTTTACATCTTACGCACCAACAACAATTTTCGTGCACAATTACAGGCTGCCATAGAAGAAAATAACTCGCCTAAAATGGTGCAGCGCGACCAAATCAACATTAGTCAGTTTCTTAAAATTTTCGATCTCACTTTGCAAGAAGGTGATGTGATTATTTTAGATTTCATTCCTAACGTTGGTATGAAAATTATGTTGCGAGGCAGCGTAAAAGCGGTCATTAAAGATACTGAGATTTATAACTTGGTACTTAAAACATGGATGGGACGTCAACCACCCAGTAAAAAGTTTCGAAAAGAGTTATTTAATTTAACGTAGGGCATTCACATGTGGCAGCTATCTCGGTTAAAGTATGAAGCAGAGCCATGGTGCATGAGTTGATTATCAAAACCATTGTACACGAATGTATTGGGCTAACAGCTTAGTGCTTTTATTTTAGTTAAGGGAGTAAATCAAGTGGCCAGGAATTGGGATCCATTATCCATGAAATCATCAATCAAGAATGTTAGCTCAAGCTTAGTGCTTTGCTGTTTAGCAAGCCAAGCTTACGCTTCAGGTTTTGCACTTTTAGAAAATAACGTTACCAATCTAGGCTTAGCCTATAGTGGTACCGCAGCGTTAGCAGAAGATGCTAGCTCGAATTACTTTAACGCAGCAGCGTTATCCCATATAGAAAAAAATCAAATCGTTTTGGGTGCTAACGTTATCCAAGGCTCATTTGATTTTGATGCAACAAGTTCTAATGTTTCATTACTACCAGCTACACCAGTGCCAGGAAGCCGCTCTGACGATCCCGGTACCGTTTCTGCTGTGCCTAATTTCCATCTTGCTGCACGTATTGATGACAATTTTGTATTTGGTTTCAGCGTAACCTCACCGTTTGGCTTGAAATCATCCTATGAAAAGGATGGTATTGCGCGTTACATGGCTACCAACTCTGAAGTGGTAACCTTAAACTTCAGCCCAAGTATTTCGTATCAGCCATGGCGTTGTCTTTCTTTTGGTTTTGGTCCTGATGCAATGTGGACTAAAGCTAAGCTGGAAGCCCGTATTGGCACCGGTAATGCCGCAGGCGATGGTTTCCAAAAGAATAAAGCGCAAGGATGGGGGTATGGTTTTCATGCAGGCATGTTATACGAATGGCGTGATACAACCCGTTTTGGTTTGAACTATCGCTCTAAAGTAAATGTGCATGCTGAAGGCCCAAGTGAAATCTTGACCCCGTTTGCGGCTAACCCAGCGGCTAGCATGATTTTACAAACGGTTAGAGCAACGGTTGTATTGCCTGAAACTTGGACCTTAAGTGGTTACCATGAATTTAACGATAAGATTGCTGCAACTGTCGATATCGCTTGGACCAATTGGAGCCGCTTTGATGAATTAGCACTAAGCTTCTCACCAGGCGTAGCAACCGGTCTGGATACGGTTACTGAAGAGCGTTTTGTTGATACCTGGCGCTTCGCAGTGGGTGGTATTTATAACTTAAATGAACAATGGTTACTTAAAGCCGGTATTGCGTTTGATGAAACACCTACGCAACAGCAGTTCCGTACAGCACGTATTCCTGATGAAGATCGTACATGGTTATCCATTGGCGCGGCTTATACCTTGAATAAATGCTTACGCTTTGATGTAGGTTACGCGCATCTGTTCTTCAAAGATTCAACCATTGATGAGCGCGCTCCCAACAGAGCCGTTCCTCCGTTCTCACCTGCAAGCCAAGCGAGACTGGCTGGTAGTTATGATGGATCTGCGAACATTGTGGGTATCCAAATGCGATACGATTTCGTATAATCTGTTGAGTTAGCAATGCGCTTAACGAAAATGGGGTTATGGTTGGTGCTTTCGAGCTAACTTGGCTTGAAGCACTAACCGTAGTTGTGTAGGTATGTGGATGGATGTAAATCGGCAATTATAAGTGGATTGAAGTTTATCCCTAAAAAAGAAATGGATTATGGACGTTATGCCACGGAAAACTGATAAACGAGTACGACTCATCGAAGCAGCAAAGGTATTAATTCACCAACAAGGCTTCAACTTAACTACATTAGCTGACATCGCTCAAGAAGCTGACGTGCCACTTGGGAATGTTTACTATTATTTTAAGACAAAAGAGGCAATTGGAATTGCTGTGATCGAAAAAAGAGCTTCTGAGTGGTCAGAACGCTTAGCGTCTTGGTCTGAAATTTCAGATCCTCTCGCTCGATTAATGACACTGGTAAAATACAGCTTAGAGCATTTAGAAGTGACAGCACGTTTTGGTTGTCCAATTGGCGGTTTATGCCAAGAATTAGGCAAACAAGGTGGCGCGTTATCTGATCTGGCCGCTAAATTATTGCATGATATTCTGCAATGGTCTGAAGAACAGTTCAGAGCATTAGGTTTAGAAGACAAGGCACCTGGCTTATCTTTAAACTTGATCTCTAGCGTTCAAGGTATGTTCTTGTTAACCCATACTTTTAAAGATCCTAAATTAGCCCAACGCCAATGCGAAGAATTGAAAGCATGGTTAGAAATGTTAGCGAATCGTAAAGTGCAAATGCCTGCGACGGTTGCTCATTCAAGAGAAGAAGAATTGGTTGATTAATATCAATCTAAAGGTAAAAAGCCCCTCAAGAGGGGCTTTTTATTGTCCAAAATTTAGGCAGCGTTAGTATTGCCACCTTTCTTAACAATATGAATGTGCTCAACGGGGGATGCTTCCCAGCCAGTCACTTCATATTCTTCACCATAATTTCCATGAAACTCAGGTGCCCGGGTTAGGGTTGCTGTTTCTGAATTGATGTAAACAGTGGCAACTGGAGCACCTGTCGCTCTATCCGTGAACTCGATTGGGCAATTTTGTACGACATTGCCATAAAAACATCCCATGCTTACTAAAACATAGTTTGCTGACTTTGTTGCATTCGGTGATACCCCATTTCCTGGTAAACCAGCTATTGAAGTGCCCAATGATAGAGAGGTTTCATTTGAGAAAGTAATGGAAGTAGGTAATGCTGCAAGAGCGATGCCGCTGCTTAAACAACAAGCGCCCAACAAAGCTAAACCCGTGGTTATTTTTTTAATCTTAACTTTCATAAAAACTCCTTATTGAAAGACCCTGTGACTATAGTGCGGTGAAAGCAGTTGCACAACCGGCTGATTCTGCGAAAATGGTGTTTTGCATCTTGGAAGATAGCTTTGTTAGAACTTGTCGTCGATATTGCTACTCAGCAGTTGCACTGCATGCAGGCAGGTAAGGTGCTAAAGAGCTATGCTATTTCAACGGCAGCAAAGGGTGTTGGCGAAATAAAAGGTAGTGAACAAACCCCTCGAGGCAAGCATATTATTCGTGCCAAAATTGGCGGCAATCATCCAGCTAACGCAGTCTTTGTTGGCCGCCGTTTTACGGGCGAAATTTACTCATCGACGTTAGCCGAGCAATATCCCGATCGTGATTGGATTTTATCGCGCATTTTGTGGTTAAGTGGTCTTGAAGTGGGGAAAAATCGCTTACACAATTGCGATACCATGCAGCGTTACATCTATATTCATGGCACACCAGATGAAAATATTAATGGCCTGCCAGCATCACATGGCTGCATTCGGATGCGTAATGCCGACATTATTGAACTCTTTGATAGCGTTCCTGTTAAAACGGCCGTATTGATACAAGGATAGAACATGAATAAATCAACGTTACTTGGACCTATTTTGTTGGATGTCGAAGGCCTCACATTGACGGCAGAAGATAAAGAAATTCTCCAGCATCCGAATGTGGGTGGCGTGATTTTTTTCAGTCGCAATTATGAAAGCCCTGCACAGATTGCATCGCTATCACAGGATATTAAAGCATTGCGTCCAAACTTATTATTGTGTGTCGATCAAGAAGGTGGCAGGGTACAGCGTTTTATTAAAGGCATGACGCGTTTACCTAAATTACGCACGTTAGGCGATCGCTTACAAAATAATCCTAATGCATTAAAAGAACTGCTCGCCATGTCAGAAAAACTGGGTTTTTTAATGGCTTTAGAAGTGCGTTCTGTGGGCGTCGATTTAAGTTTTGCACCGGTATTAGATCTCGATAAAGGCATCAGTGCCATTATTGGAGACCGAGCTTTTCATAGCGATCCTGAGATAGTGGCAGCCTTTGCTAATGCCTACATTAAAGGCATGGCAAAAGCCGGTATGCGGGCGACAGGAAAGCACTTTCCTGGGCACGGATCGGTTGCTTTAGATTCTCATTTAGGATTACCCGTTGATAATCGATCGATGGCTGAAATTGAAACCGATATGAAAGTGTTTCGTTTAGTTATTCAGCAAGGACTTAGTGCGATTATGCCAGCGCATATCGTCTTTTCAGAAGTTGACCCTTATCCAGTTGGATTTTCGCGTTATTGGTTGCAAACCATTTTGCGTGAACAGTTACAATTTGATGGCGTAATCGTCAGTGATGATTTATCAATGGGCGGTGCAGTTGGTATGGGTTCTTATGCCGACAGAGCCTTACGTGGGATTGAAGCAGGTTGCGACTATTTATTAGTTTGTAACCATCGTCAGGGCGCGATTGAGACATTGGAAGCCATACATGAGCAGGCCAATGAAAAGACCCAACAAAGGCGTTTGAGCTTATTGGCCAGTGGCGAAACGCCTCATTGGCAGTCCCTAGCGGGATCATTAGCATGGCAAAGTGCGCATGGGGTTCTAGATGAGTTAGTCACCTATGAGGCTCATTCGTGATAAACTTGCAGTTATGCTAAAAACCTCATAATCTATAGCGTTTTTGCATTAGGGGTAATCCATTGATTATGGCAGAAATGACCGCACCTGAAAAAATAAAGGGTGTCATCTCACGCGCTAAAAGTCTTTATAATTCAGAGCAAATTGAGCGCGCCTTAAAAAACATGGCTACCGCCATTCACGCTGACCTTGAAGACGAAAACCCAATTGTACTATGCGTGCTAATTGGTGGTGTCGTTTTAACGGGTAAATTACTCACCTTGCTCGATTTCCCGCTGCAAATGGATTACATCCATGCTTCACGTTATGGTGATGAAACCGTTGGTTCCCAGCTTAAATGGGTTGTTAAGCCCCGTCTTTCCTTGAAGGGCAGAACCGTTTTAATTGTTGATGATATTTTAGATCACGGCATTACGTTGGCCGGCATCATTG
This sequence comes from Uncultured Candidatus Berkiella sp., assembly GCA_964502705.1. Lineage (GTDB taxonomy): Bacteria > Pseudomonadota > Gammaproteobacteria > Berkiellales > Berkiellaceae > Berkiella. The sequence goes on from CAZCXZ010000067.1 coordinate 14,020, forward strand.
ATTTCTGCAAAGAACAAGGCGCATCCGCTGTTAAAACCGCGGTGTTGGTAGATAAAGAAGTCACTCGCCCAGCGAATGGCTTACAAAAAGCTGATTACACCGGCATTGTGGTTGAAAATCGCTACATCTACGGTTACGGCATGGACTACCAAGGTTATTTACGTAACGCTCCTGGCATTTTTGCTGTCGCTAAAGAAGATGAATAAAATAGCCGTTATCGGAGGCTCTCATTTTGCCTCCCTTAAAAATTTAGTCATTACCCATAGTACGAGTGTTAAGACGCCTTATGGCGAACCTTCAGCTCCGTTAAGTTATGGGATTTTGGGTAATCAAGAAGTCGTTTATCTACCACGTCGTGGTAGTGAACATCCTATGCCTCCGCATCAGATCAACTATCGAGCCAATATTTGGGCCTTGCGTGATGCGGGCGTGCAAACCGTGATTGCAACAGCAGCTGTTGCTGGCATCATGGATTTGTTTTCTCCAGGCGATGTTGTGTTACCCAATCAGTTGATCGATTACACCTACGGGCGTGAGAACACGTTCTTAGGTGAGTCTGAAGTGACGCATGTCAACTTTACCGAGCCTTACAGCGAAAAATTGCGCTTACAAATCTTGCAGCAAGCGCACAAGCTGCAATTTCCTGTTGCGAAAAAAGCAACCTATGCCATTACGCAAGGGCCACGGTTAGAAACCGCAGCAGAAATTGAACGCATTAGTCGTGATGGATGCCATTTAGTCGGTATGACGGGCATGCCAGAAGCGGCTTTAGCGCGTGAATTAGGTTTAGATTACGCTTGCATTGCACTGGTGGTTCGAAAAGCCGCCGTTCAAGAAACGATCGATCAAGAGAAACTTTCGATCGGTGAAAAGTGGGTTGAAGATCTGGTGGAAGCGATCATCTTGGATGATTGTTTAACAACGCCATAGTGTAGGGGGCGGCCTCCGTGCCGTCCCGCATTGGGGCCGACACAGAAGGTCGGCCCCTACAATACAATTTATTGCTTCTTCTCAACCTTCTCTTCTGCCGGTGGGGCTTTATCGAAGCTTGATTGATCAATCGGAGGAATGATGGTGACTAAGCGCAACATGCGAGGGTTAATTTTTAAGCCGGCATGTTCAACCGCTGGCAAGTTGGTCATGATCGCTAATCGATTATTTACGATATAGAAATTCATCGACCCGCCCAGTTCGGCAAAGCCATCCATGTCGCCAAAACCCAAGATGGGTTTATTCTGTATTGCAGCAATAATGCTTTTAACATTATCTTGTTCTGTTTTAGTGACGAACAAAATTTGGCAACGATCGAATGCCTCTTCAACTTTTGTAATCTTGCTGACAGCAATTGCACGATCGCCTGCGGGCTTGCCGTTGATCGAGTTGAGCCCTTGAAAGGAAGTTACTTGACCGAGAACGCAGATATTAATCGAGCTTTCAGACAAGCTACTTTCAGGCCATTCTACGAACCTGGCAACATATCTTAAGAACGCGGCTTTTAAATGATACTCGCGAGACTCAGGCGTGTACTCGCCACTGCCGCCCGCGCTTCCCATGTCAGGTGCTGCTTGTGGCAAACCGCCAGCTTCGGCCGCAGGTGCAGGCGCTGTTGGGGTTGCTGCAAGTAATGATGATGGCATGAAAAGAAGTTGGCTAACAACGATAGTGCTGGCCAAAAGATGCGATAGGCGATCTATTAACGAATTCTTCATGCATTAAACCAAAGTTAGCTTGTTATTTGTCTCGAGTTGATCGGTAGTACAACCGTAAACTCAGTGAAAGTACCTTCTTCAGAGGTCACACGGAGTTCACCCTTATGTTGTTTTACTACTGTATCATAGCAGATGGATAAACCAAGACCTGTATTTCCTTTTCCGGTTGGTTTAGTGGTGAAGAAGGGTTCAAAGACCTTATCAATACTCTTTTTGGGAATACCCGTACCATTGTCTCTAATCTTGATCACAACGGTTTCAGTAAGTTGCTCGAGACTTAACGTCAAGGTTGGTTGGTAATCAGGCGTTGCACTCTGTTTCTTTTCTCTTAATGCATACAAGGCGTTGTCAATTAGGTAGATAAATACACGACCGATGGCTTGTGGCACTGCAAGGACATTAACAGCATTTTCAGGAATGTGTTTCTCCAAGTTAACATCAAATTTACCTTGTGTGCCGCGGAAGCTTTCTAAGGCGATTTGATAGTTCTCTTCAAGCAACGTTTTAATGTCGATCATTTCTTTTTGCACACCCGATTCTTGAGAGTGCATTAACATATTTTTAACAATATTATCGGCTCGTGTGCCATGCTCTTTGATTTTGGCACAGTTGGTTTTCAAATCACCTAAAATATCTTGGATGTAATCTAACGCTTTTTTATCGAATTTGTCTTGGTTTGCGGATAATTCTTCATCTAATTCTCCCACCAATTCAATTGAGAGATCGGAAAAATTGTTCACAAAGTTCAATGGGTTTTTAATTTCATGTGCAATACCGGTGGTTAACATACCCACCGATGCCATCTTTTCTTGCATGATTAATTGATCTTGTGCTTCTTTCAAATCGCCCAAAGCTTCGTTCAAATCGGCATTCTTAACGGTTAATTCGCGAGTTCTATCGGCTACGCGTTGTTCTAATTGTCGATTAATTTCAGCCAGACGTCTGAATGCCCAACGTACAATCAGCAATAGCACCAAGACAAGCACATATAAAATGATTCGATAGGCGTAAGAAGATTTACGATAGTTATCAAAAGCGTGTTTGTAAGCAGTGGCTAACGTGCTAAGCGTTGGCACAATCGGCACTTCAAAAAAGGTTTCGTCAATTTTAGAGATCTCAGGCTGCACTTCTAAAATTTTGTTCGCATAAGCAAGACCTTGTGCGAGCCTATCAGGGTCGACATCTAACGAAGAATATTTCTTCGGATTGGCTTTCATTTCTTGCATGTAGTGGTGATATCTTGCACCAGCGCAACTAAGTACTTTTGGCGATCTTCATTGCGTTGATTAATATAAACTAAAATCCCACGAAAGAGGTTATTCAACTTTTCCATGAATTGCGCATTAAACAGCTGGGCATATTGTTCCTGGATGTTGGAGCTTTCGATGGCTTGCGTACTGGCTTGCGTTTCAATAATTTCAGCCATGATCACTGAAAATTGATGGATGGCATTGATTAACATCGGGTTTAGTCGTTTAAATCGATCCGTAATCTCTTCTTTGGTTTTAATAACAGCTTCAAGTTTGACTAAATCTTTTTCAATCGTCTCATTAGGTGTTTTTGATAATTCTTGTTTCAGGATTTGCAGGGTATCTTGTACACCATTAAGGGCTTTATCGATAGGGTTATAATATTTTTTGATCCCGAATCGGATCTGCACGACGGCTTCATTTAATTCAGCGTCATATCGTTGCAGTTGGTTAAGGGTAGTTTCATAATTTTTATAAGAAAATGGACGAATTTCACTGTGGTAATAAATGCCCACGATCACAATAACAATCCCGGCGATAATCGCCCGGGTGATGTTAATTTTTGATCGGTCAGTTAAATTCATTTTGTTTCAACATTCTCGTTAATGGTTATCAGCGCCTTTTCAGGTTTTGCATTTAAGCTTTGTAAAAATAGCGCAATCATATTAGCATCCTCAGTACGGATGGGCTGCCCCACTTGGTAAATACCCATGATCTGAATCATTTCAGGTAAAGTCTTAACCGAACCATCATGTAGGTAAGGTCCGGTTAAGGCAATGTTTCGCAAAGAAGGCACTTTGAAGACATGTTTATCTTCTTCCTTGCCTGTGACATTAAATAAACCAAAATCTGCTTTACCGGTGATCCCTTTGTCGGCAAAATAATTTTTATAAATTCCAAGACGTTGATATAAATTACCACCCATGTTCGGGCCTTGGTGGCAGCTAACACAACCATACTTTCTAAAAAGTCGATATCCTTTAAGTTCATCATTACTTAAGGCTGTTTTATCACCTTTTAAAAAGCGATCGAACGCCGAGTTAGGTGTTAACAAGCTCTCGATATAAACAGTGAGTGCATTGTTGATATTATCTTTAGTGACGCCATTAGGGTAAACCTTTTTGAAACTGGTGGTATAAAGACTATTGTCACTAATTTTCTGAACGATTTCTGGCCAATTGTTGGCAAACACTGTTTCGTCAGCAACATGATCATCAATGGCATCGGCGATGGTTTTAGCGCGGCCATTCCAGAATTGTCTGAAGTTCAAGCTAGCATTAAAAATACTTGGGGTATTAATTGACCCGGACGTTTTATTTATCGTGAGATATCTGGTTAAATTGTCGACGCCTGCATTTTTGAGTTGGTGGCAGCTGGCGCAACTTGCAGAAAGGTTTTTGGCAAACAGCGGCTCATGAAAGAGTGTTTTACCTAATTCAATTTTATCATGCTCGGTAAGTTGTGGCACAGGAACTGGCATCGATGAAATACTTTGTGCAGCCATAACGTGGCACGACATGCTAGCCGCTGTTATCACCATCAGTATGCGCGATTTAAGATGCTGCAATTCTTCTTCCTTCCATGAAGTCAGTTTAGGATT
>CAZCXZ010000068.1:0-18132 GCA_964502705.1 Uncultured Candidatus Berkiella sp.
TTGTCTAAAATGATTTGAAAGTTACCCATACTGTCTCGGGTTGCATACACAGACACGCCAAACGTTGCTGCCACCATGGAAGATAATTTGATCATCTCACCAGGCAGAGCATGATGAAATTTATACATTTGAAAGGCAATATCTTGGTAGAGAATCGCTAAGTCACCTTTAAATTTTAATCCTAGATCGTTTAGCTCTCTGGGGACGTTCAACAAGTTGTTTTTGTATTTTGATCTCAAGTCTTCAAGTGAATCTTTTAGTATATCGAGTTGTTCTTGATCACGACCTGATGAAAATTCTTGTGCAGTTACACTCTGGGTACTCATAGCATTCGCCCACCATATATATACTTAATGACTCAGGTTAAGGGCTAAAGGTTCAGGCTGGCATGTTCGCTATTTTGGTGATTTTTCTACAGCCGCAGCTTCAGCTTTTGCTGATTTGACATAGTGATGTAATGATTGTGGTAAGTACTTGAAACGGTATTTCCAGAGTAGTGCCAGCAGCCCTACAATGATTAAAAGTACATATTTGATATGATCGAGCTGTTCTTTTCTCTCAGTACTTTTTGCAGCGGCAAGTTCTTGTTGTGTGGGTGGGTTAAGTTCAATAATTTTTTCAGCTGCTGCTTTAGAGATCACTTTGGCCCATTCTAAGGTACTTACATTATAAGCATTATCTCCTTCAATATTTATAAAAATGATTACTATTCTGCCATTCACATTAATATAAGTCTTAGCATCGAGTATGCTATATACATAATCAGATTTATTATTTTCTTTCAGAAAAACTTTTGTTTCAGTAATATAGCTATTATATAAATCGTGGTCAATTACTGATTCAATAATTGTTTGCACATATTTAGCGTCTACTTGCTCTATTGTTCTTGGCTTTTGAGAGTCTTCATAAATGCTATTTTTAGCTTGTAACCATTGTTTTTTGGTTAGATAATTGGGTTTCTCTTTATAACCATAAATACTAATAAGTCGTGTGAGTTTTCCTGGATTGGTTTCATAATAGTGAGCGTATGGGATAGTGTTTTTATCGGATGTGTATTGATCTTCTATTTTTTTAAACTCAATCGATTCTCTGTCTGAAATCAGTTTGAAACCGTCAAAATGGGGTAAAACGAGGTTTTTGTTGTCGATTGCAATTGTTGTCGTTTCGGCAAAGCACAGAATAGAGAAGAAACAGATAATACTCACAAGTACCAATCGAATGCTTTTTTTCATGGTTATTCTTATTCTTATTATTATTTGTGGTATAGCCCGTTATACCATACAAGTTGGTGACCTACCAATATTGGTTTTAGGTCAATTGATGGTATAAACAATTACAGTAGGGGTAGCGTATGATTGGCAATGACCCATTCTTCATCGGTGGGGATCACCATCACTGCAGGGTTTCCGAGCCAATCTAGGTTATTAGAAACCGATTCTCGGATGGTTGCTGCGTTCTCCCCTATTCCCCCTGTAAAGATAAGCAAATCTAAGCCTTCAAGTGCTGCTGCTAGAGAGCCAATATTCCGTTTGATTTGATAAACAAACAGTTCAATCGCTTCATGCGCTTCATGCGATTTATCTTCTAGCAGGACTTGCATATTATTACTGATACCTGATACGCCCAATAATCCTGATTGATGATAGAGTAGCTTTTCAAGATCAGATGCGCTCATGTTTTTAGATTGCATAAGATACAACAGCACACCTGGATCAATCGAACCACAGCGCGTACCCATCAGTAAACCATCTAGTGTTGAAAACCCCATCGTCGAGGCAATGCTTACGCCATCTTTGATGGCACATAAGCTCGCGCCATTTCCTAAGTGAGCAACAATAATTCGTTGGCGGTACTTTTCTGGGAAATTGTTTTTGATCTTTGAAATAATATATTCATACGATAGACCGTGAAAACCATAACGGCGAACACCTTCTTCCGTCATTTTCCGAGGTATTCCAAAAGTATCAGCTACGGGTGGATGTGTATAATGAAAAGCTGTATCAAAACAAGCAACTTGAGGCAATTTAGGATGAAGTTTGCTAAGTGTTTCGATAGCAGCAACGTTATAAGGCTGGTGTAATGGTGCAAATGGAATCAATTTTTTTAAATAAGTTACCAGTTCAGGTGTCACTTTGGTTGGATGGTGATATCGTTGCCCACCATGCACTACTCTATGGCCGACGCCAACCAGCTGATTATCATCTGTTGATAACTTATTTAATAGTTCATTAAAGAAAAAGTCGTAATCGTGATTCTTGTCATAAGTCTCATTAAAAATAACTTGCTTGTGGTTATTACGTATTTTAAAGACAGGCGCTGTGTTTATGTTCACAATGTCGCCATCGTATAACTTTAGTAAAGGATTTTGAATAGCATAAGTTGCAAATTTAATACTGGATGATCCTGCATTCAGTGTTAGCAACATTTTAATTTTCATTCAAAGTTACCTTTTACCCTATCGCTGCCGAATATGATTATATACCGCTCGCCATTGAAGATGTGATGTTTAAACGTCACTCACGAGCGGTATAACCTTGTTGGATGCTGCGCGAAAGCCCAGCTTTCGCTTGCACCAAAGGGAAAGAATCACGATTCTCTCCCTTTGGAATCCCTCATCGTGTAGAGTTGCACTTCAAGATGCGAAGCATTCTTGAAGTGCAATGAGTATATAAATAGCATAAGCTGTTTTTAGTCTATTGTCTTACGAGGAATTCGATATGTTATTCAATCCAGCAGTTGATAATCGGTATCTTTATGACATGGTTGACGGGTATCTTAACTCCATTCGTCCCCTTTCAGAGGGTGTACATGATTATGCAAAGAAACTGATCCGCATTTCAGATAGCATGAATTTACCTTATAAGATTCCTCATGTAAGTGAAGAGCTAACGAGTAGAATGTTCAAAAGCCAAAAATATCTTATACGCAGTATGGCTGGTTCAATGTACGTTTCACATATGTTTCTGGATACCTACCATAAACCTGAATTTGGGATTAATGGCGTAAAATTAGACGATAAATATTTCGACATTAATGAAGAAATTATTTTAAAAAGAAATTTTTGTGATTTACTACATTTTAAGAAAATGGAATATCGTGGCAAACAGCCAAAAATGTTGTTAATTGCGCCAATGTCAGGACATTATGCAACGCTGTTAAGAGGCACTGTAACAGATATGTTGCCACATTATGATATTTATATTACCGATTGGAAGAATGCTCGTGATGTGCCGTTATCTGAAGGGTCATTTGATTTTAATGATTTTGTTCAATATTTAGTGACCTTTATGAAAGAATTAGGGCCTGACCTTCATGTCATGGCCGTGTGCCAACCAACTTTACCTGCTTTGGTAGCAACCGCTATTTTATCTTCTAACGAAGATGCGGGTGTTCCACAATCACTTATATTAGTGGGTGGCCCAATTGATACCACACAACAACCGACGGTGGTAAATGAATTGGCAACCAATCGTGGTGATGAATGGTTTAAACAGAATTCAATTTCGATTGTTCCTGCACGGTATCCTGGGCACATGCGTTTAGTTTACCCTGGCTTTATGCAACTCTCCGGCTTTATGAGCATGAACATAGAACGTCACATGAAATCGTTAGCAGGTGCCATTAAGCATTATGCTGAAGGCGATAGAGCCAACGCTTTGAAAACTATCAAGTTTTACAGTGAATACTTTGCAACCATGGATTTAACAGCTGAATTTTATATGCAAACCATGAATACGGTATTCCAAGAAAGACTCTTATTGCAAGGGCGTATTAAGTTGCGTGGAAAATATGCTGAGTTAAAGGATATCAAGCGTACTGCGCTATTAGCAATTGAAGGTGGTAAAGACGATATTACCGGTGTGGGACAAACCAAATCAGCTTTGACACTCTGTAAAAATGTGCCCGACTCAATGAAGCATTACTACTTAGCGCAAGAAGTGGGTCATTACGGCTTATTTAATGGCTCAAATTTCAGAAAAGTCATTTTACCCGAAATTATGAAGTTTACTGCCGGCACTAAGTCATCAACTCATTAAGAAGCTAGATTATGAAAAAGAAATTGCTTGATATTAAACACTTAGAACAAGAATTTATCAATCGCTGTCAAGCAATGTCAAAAATTCGCATTGCGGTTGCGCATCCTTGTAGTGAGGATGCATTAAATGGTGTCATTGAGGCAGCTCATGTAGGTTTGATTGATCCTATTTTGATTGGGCCATCGCATAAAATACAAACCATTGCAGAGTCATTAAACGTTGATATTTCAGAATTTGAAATTCTGGATGTGCCACATAGTAATGCCGCTGCTGAAATGGCGGTTGCATTGGTTCACCAAGGTAAAGCAGAAGCCATAATGAAAGGCAGCCTGCATACTGATGAATTAATGAAAGAAGTGGTTAAAAGCAATGGTGGTTTACGAACCGAGCGGCGCATTAGCCATGTCTTTGTCATGGCCAGAGAAACCTATCATAAACCCTTCATCATCACGGATGCTGCCATTAACATAACTCCCGATTTAATGACTAAACGCGATATTGTGCAAAATGCCATCGACCTGATGTTAGTTTTGAATAAAAACATGAAGCCCAAGGTGGGTATTCTTTCGGCGGTTGAGACCATTAACCCCGCAATTCAATCGACGATTGATGCCGCCTGTTTGTGCAAAATGGCACAACGTGGCCAAATAACAGGAGCTATTGTCGATGGGCCATTTGCTTATGATAACGTGATTAGTGAACGAGCAGCCAAAGCCAAGAATATTAAATCATCCGTTATTGGCGATGTAGATATTTACTTGGTGCCCAATCTAGAAGCGGGTAACATGTTGGCAAAGCAGCTAGCGTTTTTAACGGATGCTTTCTGTGCTGGCATGATATTGGGTGCGAAAGTCCCTATCGTATTAACCAGCCGTTCTGATGGTGTTCAATCGCGGATCAGCTCTTGTGCAATTGCCGTTATGATGGTCAATGCAAAGCGAATTCAAGACGCAGAATCAGACTGAGCTGGCTAACGCACTTTTGTATGGAATAGCTTACTTTCCTGTTTTTTCTAGGATTTTGATTGACATGGAGTTACCTAACCAATACTATCGAGCTATTTAGATAGTTACTATAAGAGTTAGCAATGGCCGCCCCTTCTAAAACCACCCAAACGACGCAATTAAGCCAAGATGAACAAGACAGCGAAGGTAAAACCGCGCTACATCGTGCTGTTATCTTACAAAATGTTGATTTGGTTAAAAAGCTGGTTGGCCAAGGTTGCCGATTGGACCTATGCGACAATGAAGGCTTTACCGCATTACATTATAGTGAAGAAAACTCTGATATTGAAAAATTCTTATTAAGTAACAAGTCACCTATTAGAGGTTGCCGTGAAATTCATTTGGCAGCAGGCCGAGGTGATGTTAAGAAAATTGAAGAGATCCTTTTGAAAGATCCTCACCAACTCATTTTGTGGGATATTAATAAAGAATCTCCGTTATTTTATGCTGCAAAGTCTGGTCATGAGATTGCAGTAAAATTGTTAATAGACCGCGGTGCTTGGTATGAATGGTCAAATACACAACAGAAAAATCTAGTGGATGTTGCAAAAAGTAGCAAGAACCCAGCATTGGTGGCTTATCTAGAAAAACGCATCGCAGTTCCAGATAAAGTCAATGAAATGATAACAAAATCATTTAAAGACATTCTTGAAAAAGAATGGGCAACAGCAAAAAAATTGAATAAAAAGCTGATGGTCATTTTAGGAGAAGTCCATGGTATTTTTAGCATACGTGAACTAGAAAAGCAATTTCTAAAAATTGCCAAAGATATTGGCATTAACCACCTAATGTATGAACTACCTTCCATTAATGGCGGGTTAAAGTCTGATGTTGAAACCTATGCTCAAGGGATTAATTTAACTGTTAACAGAGTTGACAATCATGTCTATCGCCATGATGCTAGTTTAGGTCAACGCAACCTTGTTATGACAACGAAGGTAAGATTATTGGATCAAGACTGTGTCATGATAGTTGGTGCAAAACATCTTAAAGGGATTGTCAGTATAAAATCAGTAAAACTCCCCCCAGAAAAGTTTCATGTTGTGCCATTTAACTTAGCGCCTATTGCTGCAAATGGTACCTATGGTTTGATTGTCGCTCTAAATAAGGACAAGATGTATATTGATGATGATAATAACATCATTCAAGTTTCCCATGCAGGCGTATCAAAGCATGACGCAGTAATAACTAAATTCAATACTGACAAAATTAATCCTAAGCAACCTAAGATCATTATAGTAGCTGCTTTCATCCTTATGGCAATTGCTTTTTGTTTCCCAATATATGCTTTATACCTTTATGCGGGGGTATTAAAAACAATTGGAATTGCTTTAGGTTTAATTCTCGGTGGCTATTTTGCTTCTGTATTCACTGAACGTGAAAAAACATATGGGTTAAAAGAACATAAGGAGTATGCAAAAGACGACAAAAGTGTCGTTTATCCCGAAAGATTTAAAGCCTTCATGGATGGAACGCATAATACTGCTTTGAGCAAATTGACCAGTTTATTTAGATACCGCGATTGGCGCTATATGCGAGATTATTATGCAGGTTGTGCGGCAAAGGAAACCGAAAAAGAGAAACTCATCCAAAGCGTGAAAGCGCGCATAAAATAGCTTAGATGTCCAAATAAGTCGAGCAACTCACTTATTTTTTGTGTGTTTGTCAATAAAAAAATGATTGAGCGGACTATCTTAGTATGATAAGGTGCAAAACTCTTAAGTTAACCCCCTTGGAGTTGCACCTTGAGCCTAACATATGCGTTTGATACTGCACGAAGCAGCCAGCCTGCCGTTGAAGATGACACACCAGAGTTGGCGGTAAAATACCCCCTACTCTATCAAGTCTCAAAGGATGGTAGAACGCATTATGTGCTGGGTCATATTCATTCGGTTCCCTTAGAGGCCATGCCACTTTATGTGAAGGATACGATTGCCAACTGCAATTTATTGCTTTCTGAGGGTATTGTTGATTTTCCTGAAGGGGCTCAAGCTAAGCTCTTCCATCAAGAACCGACTAAAAATAGCTTTCTCCATTTACTTGATGATTTGACTTTACAGCGACTCAAAGCCGACCTACGTCCCATTTTGGAAATCCGTGGCATCACGGAATGTGCTTTAGAAAATATCTCGGGAACGTTGCTTCATCAATTATTTAAAATGAACATTATGAAACGAATGGTTAAAGCGATACCGGCAATCGATGAAGCATTAATATCATTATTCAAACAGAGTCATAAACCCATATTTGAACTTAATAAAGCAGTTGATATTGACTTGTTTTGGAAATATTGCACCGACTCGGATGCTGAGGCCTGCCAAAATATGTCGATTGATCCAGAAGATGAAGATAGCTACGACCTTCTCGATCGTGCACGTAGTGCACTTCATACTAATGCGCAAGAAATAAAGGACTATTACCAAAATAAGATTAAGCGCATAGAAAGGATCCAGAAAATAGAACAGCAATTTATGTGTGAGGATCTAGATTCAGATATCAATAGACAGCAGTTAATTAGGGAATTGAAAGAGCAAGCCCTTTTTATAGAAACAACGTACGCGCAAGAAAATAAGGCTTGGTTAACATTATTTACTGAATTACACCAACAAGGTACCGATGGCATGTTACTGGCAAGTGGTTATATGCATGTTTTAGGAGATGAAACATCATTGCTACAATTACTTGAGAATCAAGGTTTTTCCATTGCGCGAGTAACAGCACCTGAAGTAACATTTGAAAATCAGTTCGCAAGATTGTCACTAAAATAATTAAACGATATTTATGACTGATCTCGTTTCATTTTTTGTTTGCCTTTTCTTTGGTGTGGGTCAGATGTCGCGCTTGGGCTTTCACGTTCTGCAATTTGGTGCCCACCTGATAGAAGAAGTGATACACGCGATGAAGTATCTTCATTGTTCTCAGGGCCGGCACTAGAACTAGTAGCAGCGCTTATACTAGCGCTAGTACTAGAACTTGCGGCTGCAGTAGAGGCTAAAACTCTACTATCTTTTACAATTTTGCGCTCTACCGCAGCTGGTAAGACAGCATCGTAAATCCGTTGATTAAACAGTGGTTTTGTAGCGTTTGTGATAATCCTTTTCAAATTACGCGCAGAAGCGAGTTTCGCATTGAATTCTATTAATCGGCAAATATGATTAATATCCCAATCCGATTTGGCGTCACCCAAACGGGATATAAGATAATCTAAAAAACGATCAACCTCTTGCTCAACTGGATTGGTTAATATACCATGACCAACATTAAGTGTATGAACATCTTGAATACTATTCATTAGTTGTTCAAGTAGAGCTGCATTGTCATGCTCGAAAGCAAAGCGAGCACATGTAAATAATTTTTCTCTAAAGCTAACAATTGTATATAACTGCGATACCTTTTTCTTATCTATGAATGGTTCAAATATCACACGCTGTAATGCATCATTGCTCATAACAAGCGACATTGGTGTTATGCCAACTGTGTTACGCTCATTAAATGCCTCTATAGGGAATAAATCAAATATACTATCTTTTTGCTTTGACTCTACATAAGTTTGCATCTCACGCAAGATCGCTGGCGCATCCTCTCGAGACAGTAGTAGATGTAAGGGTAAGTTACGATTGTGATCGATGTAAAACTTCCCTCTGTCTTCATCACCCTTGAGTATGCTTGCAGGAGGAGGAACACTCGTAAGTTTATGCCATTTGGGATAGGTATTTCGCTCTTCAGTTCTAAGGTAGTCTTTTATATTGTCGATGGACCCATTCTGCGCTAAATAGTGAAATGCAATTTCACCACTAGGACTCGCCTTAAATCGCTTTGCATAGGCACGCCCCACTTTTCTTGCGCCAATAATATTACAAAAAGAGCTGAATGCAGTTTTATCATCGCGCGAAGCGGCAAAAGCAAATGCGGAGGCATTGTCGGGCCCTGCTTTATCCATAGTGTCATGGGTTGAACTCATATTGTAAATCATGCTGGCTATTTGAGGCCTGTTTGCTTCAATCGCAATCCAGAGAAGATTTTTTTCTTTAAATTTGGTATTTCTTTTGATTAACCCAGCTAACGTTGAGTTTCCATCTTCAATTAATTTCTCAATGAATTGGATCTTGTTTTGAAGAATGGCTTCTAAAATTGCTTGTTCATCAGTTGAAGGAACTGGCTCAGAAGTACAGAGTTCAATTGCAAGGTTTCTTAATTGCTCATCCTGACATGTTATCGAAAAATTATACAATGGATTATTTTTAGTAACATTGCTTGATACTTTCGCAATATTATTGACAGTTTCAATATGATTAAGTAGTACTTGAATATCGGGGGTGATGTAACGACTTTGTTTGTATTTATTGATAAAATTAATTAACTCCGGTTCAGTTTGCGGAACGGGATGGCCTTCCGTGCAATGAATAGCCAAGGTAGCTAATAATTGTGATAAAATAGTATCTGAGTCAAATTTAGGTCTTGCACTTAATGCGCCTTGAAATGTTTGCGTCCAAGTTTTCGCTTGATATTCAGTTTGTACTCTGTTATTCCATACCGAGTGAATTTCATCTTTAAGCTTCATGCAAATGACGTGATAGGCAGGATTAAGCGGCGACTTTAATTGAAGCACCTCTTTAAAGGTTTTATCGCAGCTAGCCCGATGTTCCGGGTGTGCTTGATAGCCTATCATAAGCTCATCAACATAAGACCTAAAAACTTCGCTATTGCTTGCTGTGCTAAGACTTGCGGCATAAACAATGGCATTCATGTCATTAATTGGTTTATAGTCAAAGTCAAAATAATCAATAAATGGTGAAAATCGAGCTTCATTTTGTTCGCGCATCATCTGTGCGAATATCTCTCTTCCCTGCGAGTTGTTCTCAGCTAAAATATGCCAGAGTGATTTTCCATTAAATTGAATCAAACCATCCCTACTACGCAAACTTTGTGAAATCAGTTCCTTACGTGTTAAATTAGATGCAGATTTGTTGTTGTAAAGAAATATATTGTTATACCAATATCTAAAAAATGCCACATTTCCACTTAAAAGAGAGGCGGTTGCCTCAAATGCATTCATGTCGCCATCAAAATGGGTATTTAATCTTATAAAATCAGGGGAAGTTAGCCCTATGTCTCTTGTTATTGTTTGTGGGCCAGCTGTAATGGTTGCTAAGCTTTTTAATTTTACGTATTGAACTTCAATTTCATGTTTTCTTTGTGAGGCTAAAGCTATATCTGCAGCACCCTCTTTGACATAGGTAACGATTCTTTGTTTTTCAAGGGCTAAAGTATCATGTGCAACAATTTTTAGAGGGGCTTCAGTAATGACTGATAATGCTCCAGAACTTGAGACACTAGAACTTGAGACACTAGAACTTGAGGCACTAGAACTTGAGGCACTAGAACTTGAGGCACTAGAGCTTGAAGCACTAGAGCTTGAAGCGCTAGAACTTGATTGTATACGTGGTTGAGGAGTCTCTGTATGACTGCGCGCTGTAATTAACAGTTGTTTGGGTGCCACATCTTGAATAAAATCTTGTGGAAGTCTTTTTACTTCTGGCGCATCTAGGGCTTGTCTTAGAAGATCAGTATTTTCTTCGATTCCAAGCGTCCTAAGGCCGTTTGCGACATTATTGACAGCGGTTCTTAGCTTTTTAATGTTGGCTTGCTCATCATTTTTGACAATCATCATTAAAATTGCTAAATCCTCCTTCGCAAGTTTAACAATATCTAGTGTGCCCAGTTTTCTAATTTCATTTTCGGTCCGTTCGGCTCCCCAAACATCTGCTTGGTAAATTTTGCTTATTTCAACCTGGTCGCCCCTTATCATTTGATAGTTTCTATAAAAATGCTTATATTGCAGTTCAAGATCTTGTCTTGCTTTGTCATCTTTTCCATAAAGAATTTTGATATGCAATTCAAAAAGCAAGTTGGCATAGTGATGCGCAATCACATTTGCGCCATCAACACCCCAGGTATCAAGCATTTTTTGGGTTGGTGTATATTTTCTGGCTAATATTTTAGTGTTTCTGGGATCTTCAAAATATTCTTTTAAGATTTCATTTTGTTCACCATAAAAGAATGAGATGGCTAAATTTTTCAGTTCGTCGACGTTTCTTACTGCTGCCGCTTCAATATTTGGCGCAGCAAATCCGGCAACAAACCCAGTTACTCCGCCACTGACACCACCTATTCCTGCTGTTAAGGGGGATAAAATGCCAAGTCCTGCTAGTCCGCCTCCAGCAAATCCAACAGTACCCAAGGTCGTTGCCATTATTAATCCCCTTTTGCAACGGGACGCAAAAGTCTTCGTAAACATCCAATCATAATACCCAAGCTCTGTTTTCTTCTCGGCTTGACGCATAACATCCGTATGATTTTGGTTGGTTAATTCTATATTTAAAGTGTTTTGAATCTCTTCAATGGTATCTTGGTTTTGCTTTAAGGTATTATCATTAATGAATGTTTCGATGATTTGTGCAAGACTTTGGTTCAAAGTAGATCGAGCAGTCTTGGCGTTTTCTAATTTTTTTTCGAAATCACTCGCTAGTCCCTCGTATATAGTTCCCTCGCCTAGGGTTGTGACACCATATTTACTTGGCCTTTTTTTAAGTTCAGAAAAGCAATTGAATTGTTCGGTGTAATATTCTAATTCAGTTTCATTAGACTCTCTTGCAATCAATAGATCGCTATTTGCTTCTAAAATCTTAGAAAGTTCCTCTCTAACGGAGCGGGGATACCTGAACTGATAAGCGCCAAAGTGCTGTTCTCTTGCAAATTGTTCAAGGATTGGGTCAAGCGCTGATCCTATCACTTTATCTAGGTATTCGGAGTCTGTTCTTTTTGAGATGGCATTCATAATATCATATTGCAGTTGCGACATTTCCGCTGTAGATAAAATTTGTTCTTTGAGCTTTTCTTTTTCTACTTCAGTATCCTTATGCTGTGATATGTCTGCTAATTCGATATTTTTTTGTCGGACGATTATTTGTGCGTAACGTAATCGAAAGTGGTCAATTTCATGAGGTGCTAATCTATCAAACCCCGCTTTAAACTCCACATTGCCAGCATCAAAATGCATCGGAAATTTTTCGAATATTTGAGTTTTTGCATCAGCTAATAAATTGTTAACGATTTTTCTCAATTCTTCTCTTGCAAAATTAATACCATTTAAGTTATTTGCTATTATTCCTTCGCAATAACTGCCAATGTAATCTGTTAATTCATGAAGGTTTTCATTAGTAAGAAACTGTTGATTAATTTCGCTAAGGGCTTGCAGGGTGGCTTGTGTCTTTTCTAAGAACTCCTTTTTTTCTTCATATAATTTTCTAGCTTCCATCGCCTCATTTGAGGAACGCTCTCCTCGCCAAACAGCTTGCAATTCAGTTTTTAGGTGTTTTAGATGATCTTGTTGCTTTTGAATATTAAGCTCAGTAGGGATCTCAAAAGGAAGTAATTCGGATAGCAACTCATAAGCCATTTTTTGATAGTCGGCACGAATATTATCTTCCGCCACCTCGCCACTCTTGTCAGTTTTAATTAGGCTATCTAGTTTGGGCTTAAATTCGTTTTCATTGTAATCAAATTTGATTACTCGCGCCTTTTTTTGAGGAGGACGCTCATATTGGGATATTGTACTGCTGCTACTCGCTCCGCTATGCATGTATTCACCTTATATTCAATTTTAATCTTTTCATACTGTAGAGATTGAATAAAATTATAATATGTTCCGGCTTTATGCTGCTTATATATCTGGTTTTTATTTAGGATCTCGTTTTTTCTTATCTTTGCTTTCAGATTTTTGCTGTTCAGGGACTGGGCTTTGGTTCTCACGATCGCCAAGCTCGTGTCCGCCAGATAGAATTAGTAATGTTCGAGATGAAGTATCGTCATTTCTGTCTGGTGCTACGCTTGGGGTAGAGCTAACACTAGAAGGGCTAGGGCTAGGGCTAGAACTTGAACCGACACTTGAAGCAGCTCTACTAATAGACGGTGTTCCTTCTCCTGAAATGATTTTACTCGCCATTGCAGCTGGTAAGAATGCATCGTAAATCAGCTGATTTACTGGTTGATTCATAGCGTTTGTGATTATGGTTTTCAGATTAGCATATGAAGCGAGATCCGCATTAGATTTTAATAATTCACAAATAATATTCGTTTCCAGTTCCGATTGGACAACACTCAAACGGGATATAAGATAATTTAAAAAGCGATCAACCTCTTGTTCCACTGGGTTGGCCAAATAACCTCGGCCAATATTACGTTCATGAACCATTCTTATTCTATTCATAAACTGTTCAAGTAGAACGGTATTACCATGGTCAAAAGCAAAGCGAGCACAAGTAAATAATTTCGCTCTAAAGTTAGCATCAGCATATAAAGTAATCGCTTTATCTAATAGTGGTTCGAAGAAAATCCTTTGTAATGACTCATTTTGCATGATGAGCGATATCGGTGATGTATCATGAGCGTTGCGCAGCTCGAATGACTCAATGGCGAACAAATCAAATAAAGTATTTAAACCAATTTCACTACTAGTGGCATAGTCTTGTATCGCACGCATGATATCTAGCACGTCATCACGAGATAATAATAAGTGCAATGGCAAATTTCCTTTTTGATCGCTAAAATACTTACCTTTGTCTGGCCCACCTGTCAGCCTATGCCAGTCAGGTTTTGAATAACGTGTTTCAGTTTGAAAATATTGCAATATATCATCGACTGCGCCTGCTTGAGCCAAATAGTGAAAACCGATAGCTCCAGTTAAATCAGGTTTCATGCGAGAGACAAATGCGCGTGATATCAAACTACTTCGTTCAGTGATTGCCCGACAAATCAGATTGCATGATGTTTTGTCTTGTTGAGATGCAGAAAAACAAAATGCCGAAGCATCATTAGGACCTGCCTTATCCATAGCCTCATGATATGAAGCAGTATATAACTTAGCAGCTATTTGAGGTCGGTTAGCTTCAATTGCGATCCAGATGATGTTTCTCTCTTTAAATTTAATGTTGTTATATATTAATCCAATTACAGTTGAATCTTTTTTGTCGACTAATCGTTCAATTTGCGAAATATTATTTGAAAGAATGGCGATTAATATCTCTTGTTCTTCTGGAGAAGGAATCGGCATAGAAGTACACAGCTCGATTGCTAGATTTCTAATTTTTTCGTCTGGATACTCTTTGGCAAACTCATACAACGGATTATTTTTCGTAACCTCTTGTGTCTCAAGCGCAATATGTCGGACTATTTCAATACGATTGAGCAATGTTTGAATTTCTCCTTTGATATAGCTACTTTCTTTGTACATATTGATAAAATGAATCAGATCTTCTTCCGTTTGCGGGATAGGATTGCCATCTACACAATAGATGACCATGGTTGCCATCAATTGTGACAAAACAGCCTCAGCGTTGAACTTAGGTTTGGTAGCTATAGCTACGCTATACAATTTTTGACCGTAGCTTTTGCTTGTGTACTCATCTGATTCTCTTATTGACCATAGCTTATGAATTTCATCTTTGAGTTTCATACAAATGACTTGATAGACGGGATTCTGAGGCGCCTTTAACTGAAGCACCTCTTTAAAGGTTTTATCGCAGTTAATTTGATCTTCAGTGCCTGACTTATAACCTTTCATTAATTCATTAACATAAGCTCTGAAGAGAGCACTATTATTGTGGCTACTAAGGCTTGCAGCATAAACAATCGCGTTCATCCCATTGTCGGCCTTATACTCAAAATCAAAATAATCTATAAAGGGTGAAAACCCAGTGGTCTGTTGTGCAAGCATCATTTGTGTAAAAAGTTTTCTGCCTTCTACACTGTTTTCAGCTAAAATATGCCACAGGGATTTTCCTTCAAATTGAACTACGCCTTTTCCGTCGCGTAAAGCTCTAGATATCAGAGCTTTACGCATTTCATTAGAACTGGCTTTATGGTTAAAAAGAAATATATTGTTATACCAGTATTTAAAGTATGCCTTTTTATTTTGCACTAGATAGGCAGCGGCATCAAATGCACTCATATCGCCAATAAATTGCGTATGTGAACTTATAAAACCAGGGCTCACTGTTTCTATATCAGCTGTTGTTGTATCAGCATTTCTTGCAATAGTAGCTAAACTATCAATTTTCACGTACTGATCATGAATTTCTTGTCTCTTCTGATATGCTTCAACGATTTGACTTGCCCCTTTTTTAACTTGTGTAACAAGTTGTTGTCTTTCTAGAGCTAAAGGGTTGTATGCAACCATTTGCAGAGAATCCGTTGAACTCGGCACCAGCGCGCTAGAACTTGCTGGAGACGAGCTTGAACTTGCTTGAGATACGGTAAAACTTGGTTGAGGATCTTTGATATCGCCAGCATCAGTAATCATCAAGCGTTGTGGGCCAATCTCTTGTTCAAAAGATGATGCTATTTTTTTAACTTCAGGGGCTTGTAAAGCTTGTTCTAGCAGCTGCGTCCCTCCTTCAATTGCAAGGAGTTGTAGTCCATCGCCAACTTCATTAATTACGGTTCTTAGTTTTCTGATATTCATTTGCTCTTCAGCAGAGACTATCAGCACTAATGCCGCTAAGTCATCACTTGCTTGCTCTTTTATGTTTAATCTGTCAAGTTTACTGATTTCTCTATCTGCCCTATCAGCTCCAAAAAAGTCGCCTTTATATATTTTTGCTATCTCAGCATGATCGCCTCTTATCATTTGGTAGTTTCTATAGAAATGCTTGTATTTCTGTTCAAGTTCATCTTTGTTTTGATCGTCACTTTCATAAAGAATTTTAATATGCAATTCGAATAGTAAGTTGGCATATTGATGTGCGATCACATTTGCACCATCTACGTCCCAGGCTTCAATCATTCTAGCTGTTGGGCAGTATTTCCTAGCCAATATTTTGGTGTTACTAGGATCTTCGAAATACTCTTTTAAGATTGCATTTTGTTCACCATAAAAGAAGTTAATGGCTAAGTTTTTGAGTTCTCCCAAATTACTGCTTGCAGCTTGCTCAAGATTTGGTGCAACAAAACCTCCGACAAGTCCAGTTAACCCACCGCCGATGCCACCGATACCTGCTGTGAAAGCAGAGAAGATACCAAGCCCCGCTACCCCACCGACACCTACACCAACAGCCCCCATCGTTGTGGCCATTAAAAGTGCTCTTTTACAACGTGATGCAAAGGTCTTGGTAAACATCCAATCGTAATAACCAAGTTGGGTATTTTTTTCGGCTTCACTCATTATTTCTGAAAGATTTTGATGTGTCGCTTTACGACCTAATTTACGTTGAATACGACTGATATTCTCTTGATTCTCTTTTATTGAATAATCATCAATAAATTTTTCAATGATTTGTGCAAGTTTTTGGTTCAAATCTTGTTGAATTGCTTGCGCTTCTTCACATTTTCCACGATATTGTCTCGCAAGATTTTCGTATTGCCTTCCTTCATCAAGTGTTGTAACGCCATATTTTTCAGGATTATCTGAAAGGGCTGAATAGCAAGCAAATTGCTCTGTGAAAAGCTCTAAATTGATTTCATTCTCTTCTCTATTTAACAATAAATCTCTATTTACCCATAAGACCTGTTCAAGCTGTTCTTTAATTGATTCCGGGTATTTGAAAGTATAAGCGCCAAACCGTTCTCCTCTAGCAAATTGCTCTAGAATGGGTTTATATGCTGCATCAATAACATTTTTAATATATTCAGGCTTCTTGGCTTCATATATTTTTTTAAGAATATCAAATTGGAGTTGTGATATCTCACTGCTGTATAAAATTTGTGATTTTTTATAATCTTTTTGTAATCTAAGATCATCTGGTAATAAAACGGTTGATAATTCAGAGCTTTTTAACAAAACGATACTTTGTGCATAACGTAATCGATAAGTTTTTAACAAATCAATTGGTAATTTCTCGAAATCTGTACTGAATTCTGCATTATCTACATCAAATTGCATAGGAAACTTTTCTAAAATCTGACTTTTAGCAGCAGCCAATATTTTGTTAACATGTCTTGTGGTATAATCCGGGTAATAGTCTGTACTGCCTTGATAAATACCATCTTCTCTGCCTTCACAATAGGCTTCAATATATTCTGCTAATTTATTGATATTAACAGCACTTAGAATGCTTTGGTTGATTTCTTTAATTTTTTTGAAGCCGGCATGTAATTCTTTTAAATATTTCTTCTGCTTTTTGTATAAAGTTCTAGTTAATTCAGCTTCTCCTGATGGACGTTCGCCTCGATCGGCAGCTTTCATTTCCTCAAATAAACGTTTTAGTTCTTGTTCTTGCCTTTCTATATCTTTTTCATCGAAAAGATCAAATGGTGCTAACTCTGAGAGTAATTCGAATGCCATCTTGGAATAATCATTTCTAATATTATCTTTACGTAATTCTTCTTTGATTTTATCATCATCTAGATCGATCTTTTCGTCTTTGAGAATAAGCGCTTCTAGTTTTTGGGAAATTTGATCATCAGAATATTCAAATTTAACTGATCGCGGACCTTTCCTTACTGGTTGCTCATATCGACTGGTTTGACTACTACTCGCACCGCGATTCATACGTTCACCTTTTTAGATATGTTTTATTTGATAATATATAGAGTGAATGAACTTGCGATAAGTTCCGAGTGTGGGCTGTGATTGTATCGAGTGACGGGATATTTAATGCGCGTAGTTGCGCATAATACTATGCGCAGGAGCGTTCAAGGCGATCAGTTATGGCGGCCCATTCTGCAGAAAAGGGCGGTTTTTCTATTAAAATAATGTCTTGCCCACTATTATCTGCTTTTCGTAAGGCATCATAGATGCTTTGGGCATAAGCACATTCATTGGCAGGCATTTGAGAAGCTTGTGGAAATCGTGCGGCGTATTGTTCAGACAAATATAAACCGTATGCGTTGCCATGTTCTTCAATAAGCATTTGTAGCGTAGCGGCATCATTAAACATAAAAGTCGGTTTATTGGGGGCATAATGCGATTTTAGGGTACCTGAGACTTTGCGGCTTTTATCGTTAGGCTTTTCAATACGAATGTTACTGCCCAAGACGGCTTGGATTTGCTGTTCGCTGATCATACCGGGTCTTAGAATGGTGCAAACATCATG
>CAZCXZ010000069.1:0-8672 GCA_964502705.1 Uncultured Candidatus Berkiella sp.
AAAAAAAACTGTCTGATCAGTATGGATGTGTCAGATCAAATTTGGTTTTTTACATATTAACTTTGTTTTGCGCGCTTAAGCTTTTTTTCAAGCAATTCTAATAATATATCTTTATTTTTTTCTGATTTGAGTAAATTTTCGTTTAAGCTATTTTTGTTAAAATAGAGATCGTTTTTTAAAAAATTGTAATAGTTTAATGGTTGAATTTTTTGAATTAGGTTTGGTAGTTCGTTTTTGTAGTTAAAATTTATCTTAGGTAAAATAAAATTGTAGAAAATGTGTTTATCCGGCAAAGGTAAAATCTTAATTGAATTTTTCATATAGAGATCCAGTAAGCGATAATCCTCCAAATGATATTTTTCGCTACCAGGCTGTTCGGGTGCAGGATCAGCCGAAGGTGGTAATACCTCTTCCAGTAAATCCATAGCCTCAAGCTTTGCAATGGCTTTTTTAACGGCACCCACAGCATCAGTTTCTTTGTATGTTAATTTATGTGTCAGCTCCAACAAAGCAGGCACTGTGATTTTGGCGCATTTATAAATCGTTAAAACTCTATGTAAATTTGAATGAAAAAAGCTGTTTTTACTAGTGCTTATGGAAATATCTTGTGCCATGCCAAAATCAACGATATTCGCTTCCCAATTGAGTGGATCAATCAGGATATTACCGCTGTGCAGATCACTATGGTAAATATTGTCTGCCATTAAACTTAATTGTGATTTTAACAGTGCAATTAAATAGAGCTTTTGTTGCCTTGGGGATAAAGTGATGTGGCTTTCGGCTAAATAACACCCAAAGTCACCTACCCTGATCCCTGGCAGTAGCTTCATAAAGAGGTAATGTTTTTTTCCTCTAAGTTGTTTCCCTAGAAGAAGTTTTCGTTTTTCGAGTATTTTGCTTTCACTTTCAATGGCGCTGGCTGGTTCGCTGATATTTTCTACGATGACTTTAACAGCGATAAATTCCTTTGTTAAAAGATTTTGTGCCAATTTGACTTTACCATAAACCCCTTTTCCCAATATGCCATGAAATAGGGCATAGGGTGTGCCATTATCATCCAATATCATTGAATAGGGATGGGTTGCATCTTTTTTAAATTTTGGTTGTTGCGTGATAAATAACTGCCAAAGCATTTCTTGCAACGTTGCATCTTCTAAGGGTAGGCCATTGGTCTTAAGGCTTTTTTGCGCACTGTCTTTGATTTTGGTCACTTTGTGTCGTGATAGCATGCCATCAAGCTGCGTGCTTTGGACTTTGTTTGCTGAATTGGGTGTGGGTTCACCTTTTGGCCACGTGCTTTCAGCTTCTTTTGCTAAATGGGGTACATGTTCACTACTTCGTGAGAGGAGTTTTAACGCCAGATTTAATCGCGAAGGCTCATTTGCAGATAAAAATTGCTCTAACATGATTTCTCAAACCTGGGTATTAACAAGATGGCTATGCTAATCAATTAGAATGACTCAGTCAATGTATTTGAAGAAAGAAGAACTCGGCGAGTCATTTGAAATATATTCGTTATTGGGTGTGATCGAAGGTGCGCGGGATCTAAAAGGCGAGCTTTATCACAGTGTGCATTTAAATTTTAAAGTCACATCACTGCAAACCGGATTAATCAAACGCCTTAAATCAAACGAACAAGAATTGGCGTTAGAATGGCTTAGGATTGATCAACTTTACACTGCCGGTCATTTGTTCCCAAAATTATTAGCACCGAAAATCCCAACTTGGTTGAACAGTGTGGGAGTAGATTTGGGTAGTGAGTGGAATGCTGTTAATAGCAACGCCTTTACGTTATAGTTTTCGCGGTATTCACTATGGAGTAGTTAACATGTATGAGATAAATGACTTAAATCAGTTAAATGCAGTATCTGGAGGAGAAGTTAGATATGTCTCGCAAACTGAAATCAATATGGATTGTTTTGCAAATTTGATGTTTGTTCCCGTATTGGGGATGGGAGCTGCAATGTTTGTTGCCGACACGCTCATCGGAGTGCCTGCTATTACTGTCCTGGCGGCAGGGGTTGGTTTAGTGGGTAGTACTTACCTAACATATCAGTATGCTTCATCTATCGATCCACAATGTGGCGATAAACCTGGCTTCTATAATATTATTTACTCCTAGACATAATTCCCTCCTAAAAGAAGATAACAACGCACGAGGAACGCGTGTGAGAATCATAATAAGGGGCCAGGCATATCTGGCCCCTTAGATACTAAAGTGAGATTTAGAGACATAAAACTAACGGCTCGCTCTAGAACGTTTTGGCTCTTCTCCACATTCTTCTGTTTCTTCGTGTCGCTCTCTTTTTTCAGGTTTTCTTGCAGAATAAATCCTAATGACGGAGTGTTCATCATCTATGCATACTTGAGAAGAAGATGATGCTGCACATTCTTCGACCGGTGGACACGCTAAAACTTTCAATAATCGAGTCATTAATGAAGCGGGCGCCATCTTAGCAGCATTGTTATACTGTGCTTCGATAATGCCAATGATTTCTATAATGCGTGTTTGATCTTGCGCTAATATTTTAGAGACTATCTCACCAGATGAGTTTGCTAAAGCAAAATCATCACCTAACTCATTACGCAAAATATCAAAACGTTCCCATCCTGCTTCAATACATTTATTGATTAAAATAAGAAGATTATTGGTAATTAATCGTAATGCGGCTGTTCCTTCAAACTGATTGTAATGGATTAGAAACGCATTTTTTAGAGGAGAATAGCCGCTATTATTTACAATGTTAATATCTGCCCCATTTTCGAGCAAGAATTGAGCGACTTTAGAATGTCTCATAAATGCTAAATGCAGTGGCGTGTTACCTGCGCCATTTTTGACACCAATATCGAAGTTATTTGCTAGCAAAAATCGAATGATTTCAATATGATAATGGTGCGCTGCTTTATGTAGTGCTATATTTCCAAAAATATCTTTAATATTTGCCTTGGCACCAAGTCTTAATAGTAATTGTGCAATTTCAGTATTACTATACTCTAACGCAATATGAAGCGGCGTTTCATTATCATCGTTTAAAGCATTAATTTCAGCTCCAGCATTAAATAGAATTTCTACCACCTCAGTGTAGCCAAAATGTGCTGCTGAATGCAAAGGAGTACCACGGTGATCATTATCGATAGTATTAGGATCTGCCCCAAGTTGAATTAATTGCTGTATTAATTCAAGATTGTTCCGAATAACACAACGATGTAGTGGTGTATAGCCGTTTTCATCTCTAGCATTAATATTGATTTTATTTTTAATTAAATGAAATAATCTAGCCATTTGTTTAGTATTCGGAAATCTATTCTTTGCGAGAATGCTAAAAAACTCCATCGTATTTTTATCTTTATTCTTTTGAGCGCTATCTTCTTGGCTTGAACCTGAAATCATCACTACCTCTTAACTTTTTAAACTTGTGTATGTTAGCTAAAAGAGTTATAGGAGGTAATAAGAAATTTTCTTAGTAACGTAGTTTGATAGATAATAAACAATTGATAATCTGTTTCTTTTTACATTTTGATGTACAAATTCAATAATCTTCATCTGGTACATCTTCGATTAAGATGTACCAGATGAAGAAACTTAAGCTATTCAAACTTTTCGAGGAGGTCTGGCTGGGCGTTCTGGTGGTTTAGGGGAAATTATATCATTCCCTTCTTTATTTGCTTTCAATTCTGCAGCTCTTTTAGCCTTGGCAGCCGCGGCAGCAGCTACCATAGCTCCCTGTCTTTTTACCGGATCTGCTTTAATTTCTTCCATGTGTGCTTCTTTAAAATCTTTTGATTTCGGAGTTGGTTCTTCTTTCTGATGTTTGCCAAATAAACCTAATATTTTTTCCTTGCAAGTTTTAGCAAATTTAACGCAAGCACTGGTGAATCTTTTCCAAAGTGAGCGATGCTCTGGTTCAGCATTCCTTACGATGGCGTCAGCATTTTTTTGTATGCGTTCAACAATTACCTTAATATTGTTTTGTAATTCACTCATCGCTTTTTGTGCCGGCAATTCGTCAATCTTTTTAGCGCCTGGTAAAGCGTGTCCAAGATTTCTTAGCATCTTAGCGTTTTTATCTTCAAATTTGTAAGTGTGAAGTTTATCATTTGCTCGGTTCAACTCATTTACAAATTTTGCGAGATCGTGCGGATTGATTTTTAACCCCCTTTCGAGTTTGGCTCGCATTTCTAAACATTGCTCTGCAATAAGCTCCAAATCTCTAATCAAATTCGCGTTTAATTTCTGAATATTGTCATTAACTTTTATTGCGTTAACAAAAATCATCATGTCTTGAAGGATGTTATCAAGCGCTTTTTTTGCGGTAGTGTTCAAAACTAACTCTTCATCTGTCTTTTTAACCATGTCAGAAGTTCCTACTGTAAAAATGTGTATATCAGTGAGAGAACACTTAAAAGCAAAAGTTTCAAAAAAGGTAAATACGAAAGTAATGTTCTTTTTGACTTTGTGAAGAGTGTGTGCTGGAAAAATATAAACAAAAAGGTCATATATAATTGGCTGCCTGACCCCTTGGACGTTTAAACAACAATCGGCTTTCTCTTTATTTTTGAAAGCCAAGCATGTTCCATAATGTGATCGAAAACTAAATTGCCAAAATGGATTTTGTTATTACAATAATAATACTCACCGCTTTTAAACCCGGTCTGTCTCTCAAGGGTAGATATGCCTGAACACTTATGTTTAGACCAATCATTCTTCAAATGCTGACACGTAATTTAAAACGTTTAGCTTTGATATATGAGCCTGCGTGATCGTCAGTAATGAAATATGTGCAGTTACAGCAAGCTTGATGAACTTTTTATCGCCATTTTTATCGTATTTATATAAAGATATTATTTAGAGAGTCCTTATGGCAACACGTACTGGCGTTAGTGTATTTACATGGGGAAGTGAAGCATATTCTTCAGATCCAGTGGAATATAATACAGGGATGTCTCAGTTTGCTTCGACCAGTATATTAGGTGGTAATGTTGGACACGCATCCATATTATTATCACTTCCCGATACAGAAGAAAATCGACAATTGGTCGCCACCTATTTAAGAGGCACTCATATTCCCGTTGAAACAAAAAAATATGAGACTAAAGAAGCGCTTGTGGTAGATGGCAAAGCCGTTAAGACTGATAGAACAGTTTATGAAGAGTCTGTTATCGAAGTTTATTTCAGTTGGTGGCCAAATTCAGAAACAAAGGGATTTGCCTTTAATACATTCAGTGAAGATTGTATCGCCGAAAGAAAAGGGGTTGATGCTAAATATGATAAACATTGGGCGAAGTATTTAGATCCTGAAGTACGCAGGGCGAGCTCAGGTATCAAATCGTTGCTACCAAGCTCTACCATAACGTTACGAGCTGCACATGTTGTGCATGATAGAGGACAATCTCCTGAAGAATTAAAGCTATTACAATTTGCACATGATGTCGATTTTTATGACAATCAGTACCAATCTGCTTACCGATTATGGAAGAAACTTGATGAACAAGTTAGGGCGGGGAATACGCGGCCCAGGCTGGCATTAACCGATGAAATTATCATTAGGAAAATATTTCCAGGCCAAACAGTCGATTTAACTAATTCGAGTATATTACGTTCACAGGTGCTTGACCGTTTAAACGATATCTCAAATCAGGCTAGCATATCAAAATTTGAATACATACGTGCTCTTGCTGATTTTAATCCACATGCGGCTGCATTAAATGAAGCTGAAAGTGTTATTTATAATCAAATTCAAAATATTCGTTCGTTAAGTAGAATTATTGGTGATAAAACATTTGAGAATTTAAGTACTTATGACAAAAACCAAATTCGAAATTTTATGGCAGGTGCCTATCCTGAAAGATTTCCTGAAGGCATGACGAGTGATAACTTTGTTGAGATATCAGCGTTAGTCAGCCAAGATTGCGATCGTAAAAATGTTAATGGACTTGCTTATAGCCATAACGACATTCTCGATCGAGGCGATGTTCATCAACTCTATGAATGCATTCATGGTATCGATAGTGCAAGAGAGCTTTACGCAAATATTGAAGCCTTTGAAAAAGCAGATGACGCTGGTAAAGTAGCTGCTAAGAATGCAATATTGGAATCTCTTGAAAAGCTCCCCAGCTTAAATTTACTGTTTAATAGCGCTGATAGCCCTCTCAGAGATGACTTTATTCCAGTGTTAAAATCTAATGTTGGAAATTTAGTCCTACCTTCAAAAAACGGACGCTATTTTAAAAAATTTACTGAAATCATGCAGTACCCTGGTAATGATTTAAACGCCTCTCTTTTAAACGACAGAACCAGAGTCGTATTGCAAGAAGGGATGTCTGAAGGGCACAGACCCAGCCATAAAGTTGATATACCATTTCGTAGTGAGATTGCAAATGGCTTAGATCCTGAAGCAATGCTGCAACAAATGGCGCTATTTGCAAATCAAGGTAGCGCATTCAATCTTGTTAATAATAATTGTTCTGTTACCTCTAGCGCAGTTTTAGCGCGTGGTGCAATGGAGCATAGTTGGGTTTTTGAACAAGGTGCTTTTGGTAATAGTATTGCAAACCCCCAAATGGTTTATAATAATGCAATGCAGTTCGCAAGTACGAAAAGGGATGAGCTGATCCCACCAGCAACAAGTTGGTATACTTCTGCTCAGAATTATTTAGCGGGTGTCTCTATCTATCATGCTGCAGAAGCAACCAAGCCTGAATCAAGCCGCTTAGCGAGATTGGGCAACGCGTTAGGGGCATTATCATCTGGTGTTTTTGCAAGTGCTATGATGTTTGTAAATGCATTAGGCGAATCATCTGAAGCCCATTTTGAAGATCTTGCGCCTATGCCACGTAAAACTCAATCGAGCGTTAATCCTTTAGAAATTGCACCAGTTGCAGCTACTACAAGGCTTGATAGCCACTCTGATACACTTAAAGAGGAACCTTTACCTCATGCGCAAAAAGATCAAAAACAAGATCGACGTAAATTTTTGACTTGGGGATATGAGGCTAAAGAGGATCTTCCACCATTATCACCTGAAGAACCGAAAAAGCCTGTTGAAAAAATAGATATAGACCCTGCTGAAACAAACACAACCTTTAAGCCTGATTAGAATAAAGAAAGATGAAGTTGCTAAGCACTATAAGGAATCTTATCATAAATGGGCCAAATGGAGGGCTATTATAAATATGCGTAAACTAGTTTTAGCAGAACACAAGCTTGTCGCAGGTGCCACCTGTCTGTATCCTAACCCCAGGAGTTCCCATCAATATCATGTTGAACTCTCTGGATTGGATGTTTTTACATGGGGCGTTCGTAATGATTTAGTACTGCGTTTCCAACAACATGATGTTTTTGTATTTTCACAATCCAACGATTTTGTTCAATTGCGCTTAACTCCATCAAATTGGGCACAATATGGAATTCAAAATATCGATGAATCAGAAAGTCATTTTATAATTTCTTTTATGGAATGAAAGGGTGATAGATCCTGTTTACGGTGACCATTTGTGCTTAACTGCGTTCATTCAGGTGATGGTTTTCTGAACCTTGTTAATGAATGGGGTCAGATATACCTCAGGGTATGCCTGACCCATTAGGCACTTCTAATTCAGCTCTAACGTTGATACTCTTTCGCGAACAGCACCAACCTGTGGTTTCGCAAATGATTCAAGGATATCTTCTTTACTTTGCATGAATGTCGTGAAGGCATCGGAGAATTTATAATGTGCTTTTTCCAAAAGTTGAGCGCATTTGCTCCATTCAGTTTCACCTAATTCATTATAATTCTCAACTTCTCGCAAGAAAGTAGCTAACGTTTCATTTGATGGCGCTAATTCATATGCTTTCAATGTGCCAAGTAGGTTTTGATTTTTTGCTGAAACCACAGCAGCCTCGGTTGCCTTAAATGCGTAATATAGTTCACCGCGCGCTAACAGCATTAGTTTGTCTTCACGACTGCAAAACATCGATTTCACAGAATCTTTATAGATTTTATGCATCTGTTCATCAGTTAAGCCAAACAGACTTTGCACTTTATCCCATTCTGGCCCAACATCACAACCATACTCGGAAGCTGTATAGTCGGAAGGTAGAAAGTTTGCACCGGTGACTCGCTCACACCAAAAGAGGGGGTCATCTGAATTGATAGAGATAGGGAGTCCTGCTTCGATAAATTTAGGTAAGGGGTGATCACGTCTTAGATCATTAATCTCAGGCAATAAAAACAGATTACTCGTGGGGCATACTTCTAACGTTAAGGGCTGAAAAAGGTACTGTAAGGTTTGATTAAATTCTGCCACATCGATGTCATTTTCTTCTTGTGCAGATTCTGATGCTAAATTTAAATCAATTTTTAATAATATTTCATCCGATTCTTTGGCAAAAACCCCTCTTTTATCAAGAGCTTCTAACAAAGATAGCCCTGTATTGTTTAAAAAGATCTTGCGTTCATCATGTAATTTTTTAAAATATCTCACAGGGTTGCCAAGTCGCCAAAGCTTTGCCATAACCTCAGGGCTCTTGATGGCAGTTGTGCCGTGACCAATACGTTGCAACCCTAAAGTATCTAAATCAGCGGTAATAAAAGAGGGATCCGTATGTTCACCCACGTGGCTGGTGACATGTAAGCCCATTTTCTTTGCTCTGATAAAGCAGTCGTGAAATTTACTGGCAGGATTATGTTCTT
>CAZCXZ010000069.1:8682-18059 GCA_964502705.1 Uncultured Candidatus Berkiella sp.
GGTGTGGGTAAGCTGCAATCAGATCAAGTAGGCTTAAGGCTTTTTCAACAGGTTCATGCCGGAGCAAAACCATTGTGATATTGGCATTAATACCAAAATCGTTTCTAGCTCTGGTGATGCCTCTGCTGACGGCATCAATATATTGTTTAAAGCTTAAATTTGATCTTGCTGGCAGCTGCATGAGCATTTTGTTTGCTTTATCTACTATTTTGTCTAAATCGGTTTTTGCATCGTCAGATTTTGGTAGACAAAATATTTGTCTATTTGCTTGCGCGTGATCATAGGAGCATGTGAGATCGACATGCGCAACTCCTGCGTGATGGCTGCGTCGTAAGTAGTCATAGATCATGTCTTCGATATCGATTTCGGTGTTAATAAAAATACTCACTAAATCGTATGCTGTGAGAAACTGCAGAAAGTCTTTAACACCAAACTGGTATAAAAAAGGCTCAAGCATGCTAAATAATGATTGTAAATTATTCCGCTCGGCAAATTTTTTGACAAGTTTGCGATCAACCGTGCCTTCTACGTGCACATGCTGTTCGGTTTTAGGCTTTTGGTTAAAAGAAATGGGTAGCGTATGGGGTAGGGCAGATCCAATCATGATACTTCTCACATTGATAAAATTGAGGCGAGTATACTGATTCGAATCTATGGTTGCCAACTAACAACCTAACCTTTAATAGAAATAGGCGGGATGAGGATAATAACGTTGCTGCGTTTTAAATCATGTATCTACCCCTATGAATAGAACTTTTGATAATATCAGTTTGTCTTAAGTATAAAACGAGTGATTTTATAAATGAAAAGCAAAAAACACATTGTTAATATATTAGTGCTAGCTACCAGAATATGCTTATTTATAGCTATTATGTTACTCATGATATTCAGCATTGTAATCGTTGATTTAGATTTTATTATTTACCCAATTGGATTTTTTGTATTGTCTGCTATTTCTTATATAGCCAGAAGAATGATAGAAGCAAATACTAAATAAATTTCAAACGTAAATCGACGTAATCGTTCTATGCCAGTTTTGCCGGCGACTTTATATAACCAACTAATCTAATTCTGATTGACGTGCTAATGGGTGATGGCAATCCTTTATATTGCATGTCATTTAGCTTATTATCCACTTAACCTAATTTACGCCCAATAGAAGTCGTCATGAAATTCAAAGTTCAACAGTTTTGCAATAAGTTAGATCAGCGTATATACAAGTTTATTAAAGATGATGGTGTTCTTGACGAAGCAGACCTCGATACCAAGGTTTATAAACTAAGCACGATGCTATCTCTTGCAGAAGCCATACTAAATGAAGATGAGATACATAGTGCATACATGACTGCTGTTATCCAACAGCTTAAAGATATGGTTGCGATGTTTGAGCTGGGCAATCCAGAGTTTGAAAGCGAAGAACATATACGTCGTTTGCTTAGAAATATTCGTAGTGGCATAAAAGGGATGCAAGTCGATTTAACCTTAACAGAGTTAAGTTCTGATGAAGAGATCCCTGAATATCTCGATGAAGCCAATGAGCCCTTTATTGATCCTGAAACAGGTGAATGTCATTACCCAACTGACCTTGAATTTCAGAACCAAATTGTTTGGTCATTCAAAACGAATAGAGGCGATCATAAACAATCTCCAGGTTATGTAGACGCGGTTGAGCAGCTTTCGTCTGATATGCAAAAATGTTCATTAAAACTCAGAGACGAGTTTCAAGCTGATTTAGGCGATGGCTTGAAAGGGGTGGCTAATCCGCGAGTTGCTATTAGATCTGAGCTCGAACAAATGTGCAAAGCGACCAAACAGTATTTTGAACCAACGCTTCTTGCTAAAACTGCAGAAGTCGCTCGTGTGTCACAAGCTTTTTATGAAAAGCAAAATGTAGAGACAGATCTTTGTGCAGGCTCCTTGATTGTTGCAGCTTGTGAAGCTTTACGTTCGTTGCATTTACTAAAGGATAGTCTTGATCAACATGAAACTAAATTAACGTGGCAGTCAACAACGGTAAGTTTACAAAGAAGACCTTCAGCAAAAAACATAGGTAACCTTTTTATTCGAAACGTGGGTTGCTATGGGCATCGAGCAAAAGATAAAAAAGCAAAATTTGATATCCTAGATGATTTTGAGAATGTAACACAGTACTCAGGTGATGAACGCCTCAAAGAGGTGATAGCCAAATATGGCGCCAATCCTAATCAATTCACTTGTAAAATGCTAAACATACCTGAGAACACTGCAGGGAAAAAGATACTGCAAAAACTGAAACAGAACCTGTTTCTCATTTTCTGTGCGGAAATATTTCGCTATTTCCCTATTGAAGAACCCTCAATTCGTGCTGTTAAAAAAATCCCATTCTCAGTGGCACTCAGTATGGGTTTAGAAATGTTATGCTCTGGCGAAGTCGAATTAGAAGAGTTGTTTGAGCATGACGCGGACCTTGGGTTACCTACTGGAATTGGTATTTTAGACAATGAAAAGGCAATTTCAGGTAAATTGCATAGTCTAATTATGCGCTACCAGACCTATTTAGAAAACGCTTACCAAAGTGTTGGGCAATTTAAAAAAATGTTCCCCAAAGGCATGATAGTAAGTGATTCTACTAATCATGTAGAAGGGTTGCAAACGCATTTTGGTAGGCACTTAAAATAGAATGCTTTAGTTATCAAAGAAAAGGATCAGATGTTTCGAGGCCCTAGCTGAGACTCGAAATATCTGGATCTTAGTTAAATATTACTTCCTCCCCGCTATTTGGCAACTTCCATAAAATGCGACTATTTGTGAATCATCATTGATCATTCGAAGTGTTTCATCATACTTGCGTTGCCATTCATCTTCGGTTGTACCGTGCTCTAAATCGGTTTTTTTATAAGCATTGAGTCCAGATAGCAAACCCTTTTTCTGCTGCATATTCCATAACACAGGTTGCACTATCCGACAATCCACTATTTCAAAACCAGCGATTTTTGAATAGTAAATCAGCTTCATACCAAAAATCACCATAAAAATTACATAATTAGCTTATTTTTAGGAATGATTTGTCTTGTAAGTAGATTTAAGTCAATAACCTCATCTTGGCTATCTTTGATAAAATCGGTTTTACCCTCAGTTGCTTTGATACAATTTACTCGATAGTTAGCTAAAAGATCATCAAAATAAGCGATTTGGAATTCACGCAATAAATCGTCATCGTCACTGAGAGAATTGATAAATTCAGATCGATAATCACTTTCAACGACGGTTAATTGACTAAGGGTGTCAAATTCAAAACCTAAAGTAGAAATTTTATTGGGAATTGATTTAAATGTATCATCTCTATCTTTAGATAAATCACGAGAAACGAGGAATTGCCTTTTTGACTGATTAAGCGGCGCACTTGAAGAGCTTGTGGCTAGTTTTTCTAGTTTGACTCTAGAAGAGCTTAGTAGTTCATTTGAGTGAGAAGTTGAAACCAGTTTTACCTCTGTGGTTGCTTTTTCAGGTAATAATCGTTTTAACTTTTCAATATTGGTATTCATTTCATCTAATGTAGTTGTAAGCTGCATTGCAGGTTGTAAGCTATCAATTTCCGATAAGAGTTCTGAACACAAGTTTGCTGGAATAGAATAGTTGGATAGAAAATCCATGAATTCAAGACGAGAGCATAATTCATATAAGCTATCAAATAGGCTTTGTAATTCACTTTGATTGTAAACACCTAAAGTTATATGATCATCTTCAAGATCCCACTTTCTTAATGTCTCATTAATTTTTCGTATTTTCTCAATGAGCACAAATTTATCCCATTGAGCGCAATAAATATCAGTATGAGAAAACGTCGCTTGCTGGGAGTTCTGCTGTAACATTGAATCAAGTAAATCTCTTTGACGCCTTTCGTCATATAACTCGAGTTTCCTTTTTACTAATTCAGCAGGTAGTTCTAATTCGGCACAATAGGGTTTTAACTCAGAAAGGATATCAAAAAATAGAGTGTTACTGACAAAGTGGATCGCTTCAAGGTAGTTAGCATATTCCTTAGCAGTGAAAAACTCAATGGGTGATTTAATATACTTGAAATGAAAATTGCCTGCTTTTGAGAGTTGATATAAGAAATTCAAAACCGAAGAATCGTTCAATTCTAATCTAATTGTTCTTGAATGGGTGTTCCAGTCAGACGCTTCTGCTAACGTGTCAGAAGGTACTGCCTTAATATATATATTTCCTTCATGCAATACCTTTTCCAACAAGCTAGCAAGTTTGGGTGATAATTTAGCACCTGTGTATATGAGCTGCTGGATTTGGGGTTGTAAATTTTCAGGTAATTTATTTATAAATTCAATGGTCATCAAGCTGGTAACCCTAGTGAGGCATGCCTATTTGTTAAATAGTAAATCATATGGCGTATGAATAAAAGCAACAGGTGTAAATGCTCTACATATTAGATGAACTTTGTTTATTCAATTCAATCTAAATAATAAGAATGCTGAAGCGGGAATTCTTATTATGGTAGATGTGGCAGATGAGTTTGCTTACGCAAAAGAACTTTTAAACAGCCAACTAAAAGTTAATCCCAATATAACAAGTTTTAAAATAGGTAAAAACGATCATAAGGGCCAATTGGATCATTCTTTTATTTGTCAAAAAAACGCAAATGGTACCTTTGAAGTATTTAGAATGTCTGCAGATATCTTAGGAAAAGGCCAAGAAGGGAAAGTAAAGCTTATTGAAAATGAAGCAGGCGTAAAATTCGTTGTTAAAATTCAAGCGGCTCCCACTGAGGCGCAAAAAAGTAAGTCTCAAGATGAATTAGATATGATGGAAGATGTTGGATTGTTATTAGGTCAATTTACTCGTCAACGCGCAAATAAAAGAGACAAAGTTCTTAATAAAGATATAGGCGATAAGCAGTATACACTGCAACAATATATTCCAGGAAAGGAATTAGCAGATTTTTTTAAACCAGGCGCTAAAGCTTTAACTATAAAAGAAAAACTGAAACTTCTAACTGAGATACTTGCCTGCGCAGATTTTCATCATGCCAAGTCAATTATTCATCGAGATATTAAGCCAGAGAATATGATTATAGGGTTTGATGCACAAGGTAATATTCAAGATTGTACATTTATTGATTATGGTGTTTCTATCAAAGCAGGTGAAACAGGTGAGGTTATTAAGCCTTATTCAGGATCACCTCGCTTTATGGCACCAGAAATTGGTAGGAACGAGTTTGGTAAGGAGTATGGAGCCTACAATCAGCTTGCTGGCAGAATAAATGCGCTTAAAACCAAAAATCCTAATGATCCTGAACTTCCTAATCTAGTAAAAAAACTCGAAGAACAAAAAGCAAAATTTATGGCTGTTTTAGGAAAGCAATACACATTTACAGCTAAAACGGATATTTATGCAATCGGCATTCTAGCTAGAGATGTACTTAAAATTAATTTAGACAGCTTGTCATTAGGTGATTTATTAAGTGAAAACCCCAGTGACAGACCAACCGCTAAAGAAGCGATGGAAAAGGTTCAAGCACAAATGAATGTTGTTATTGCCGAAGATTTGGTAAAAACATTTGATGCACGAAAGGAAAAATCACGATCATCTAAAGAACCTTCAGTCCTTTTATCTGAAGGCCCTTTAGCTGCGTCTAGCGCTAACAAAAACAGAACACCTGCGTTAGTGAAGTCGCGAGATCTTCATCAAGTGGGAGGGAAATTAATTGTAGCAGATGCTTCTCAAATGGCTAAATTAAAACAATTCCAACAGCGTGGTCTAAAAGGTTTTTTTGAAATACAAAATAAAGAGTTTTTGATTGACGATATGGGTAAAGCATATGCTGTTTACCGACCCTTAGGAAAGGGTGGTTTAGGCTCGGTTTATCTTGTTCAAGATCTTGAATCAGAAAAGTGGTATGCGGCTAAAACCTCAGGCGATAAAATGAATCGTTTTGGTGATGCACCTCAAGTCATTTCAGTAATGAGACAAGAAAACGCGATGCTTGCCGAGCTAGGACAACTTGTTGGGGTAATATCAGCGTTTAAAGGTCAAACCGACTCTAAAGCTGTACAGCATGCAGTTTCAATTCAAGAATTTGCTTATGGTGAAGAATATTTTGATGTTACAAAGGAAAATGAAACTGTTCCAGGTGATCAGGCTGTATTAATGTCATTACGTTTATTTGAAGAATTGGCGGATCTGCATAGCAAAAATATTTTACATTTGGATATTAAACCTGAAAACATAAAATGGGATGCTGAATATAACCGTTGCAGAATATTGGACATGGGGTGTTCAGTTAAAGTACCGGCTGGCCAGCCACTACAACATCAAGCTTTTCATATTATTGGCACAGAAGTTTACCTTCCCCCAGAGATTAAGAAGGGGAAGGAAAATACTTTTTCTGACAAGGGTGACGTTTTTGCGGCAGGTAAATCAATTAAAGCATTGATTGAGAAAGCAACCAATCTTACGTCTGAAGAGCAAGAGCAACTTAAGCAATTTGTTGAGCGGACGCAATCAGTTGATCCTAACGATAGGCCAACAGCAAGTGAAGCAAAGGAAGTATTATTCAAAATTGCACAGCAAATGCACAATGAAAATCGATTAGTTGATCCTAGTGTAACAATACAGACTACTGCAATTGAATTAAATAATTATATTTCTGATAAGATTAGTAGCGACACTAACAAAGATGCGGTTCGTAAAGGCTTGATAACATGGATGAAATCATCATCTGATGAATTAAATAAATCAGATAAATTGAGGATAGCAAAAGCTGTTGTTGACTTAATTGAGAAAAAATATGCTAATGGCACGCCTAGTAATCTAAAACAGGAAGATGTACTAGAGATGGCAAATGCAATTATGCAAGGTAGACTTGATAATATTGTTAACGCAGATCCTACAGTAGAAGCAATATTGCAAAAATCTTGTAATGGTTTGTCTGCATCGTTTGCTCAGCATCTTGAAGTGCAGCTTGGTAAAGAGAATGTAGCCAGTGTTAAAACCGATAGTAGAATGTGATTTATTCTGTAAAGGGTCAGTGAACTGAACAACTAACCCTTTATGCTTCAATGGTCTAGTGTTTATTCAAAGCTAATAAATTGGCTAATTCATCAGCGTGATCTTCTTCGTCTTTCAAAATATGTTCTAACATGGTCCGCGTCGTTGAGTCTGCCTGGAACCATTCAATCAGTTTGCGATAAAATGAGATCACGGCACGTTCTGCAATTAGATCCTCTTTGATCATTTCTTGCAGATCAGTTCCTTTGCCATATTCGGTTAAGGTTTTATCGATAACCGATTTTGGATTGAAATCAGGGTTTGCGCCTAATTGATTAATTCTTTCTGCGATCATCAACATGTGTTGCTCTTCTTCTTCGGCATGTTCTCTAAATTCTTCTGAAATTTGAATATAGTTAATACCCTTGGCAATAATTTGATGATGCCTGTAGCGCAACACACAGAGAATTTCGGTAGCTAATGCGCTATTCAGCAAGTTGCAAGCTTCAGTTAAGTCTAAAGGGTAATCTGCTGTAACTGCACCTGATTCAACAGAGCTTTTAGCTTGTTGTCTTATCTGATCGATATTTTGTTTATCCAGTAAAGATTGTGCGCTTGGTTGTTTCATGTGGTGCCCCATAGGTTATTAATTGAATCTTTGGGTCTATCGGCACTAGCTGGCATTTACAGAAGGGGTGGTACTTATATTTCGACCAGTTCTCTAATGCTTCTTTGAGAATTTTGAAGTTGACGACGATTCAGCTTGAGGTGTAATTTCTTTGGGGCTGCGGTGCTCTGCATCTGAAATAGATTTTGCAGTGAGCAGCGTTTTGGGTGGTTGATTGTCGAAAACATCATCAATATCGAAGGTTGCAGAAGATGCAGCTTGGTAAGTTGATGCTCGCTCTCCTTTTCTTGATAGACTATCAGGGATGGGATCTCCAGATTGCTCAGCATATTCTTTGCTTTTAAATGAGGATGGCAATGTGCTCGATGAACGTGAAGTCTGCTTGGGTTCTTCTACTTTGCTTGATGAATCTCTATGTAATAAATCTCTTATGCTCCATCTTCTCCCGCTGGTTGAGCGAGCAGCTTCGGCAAGTGTTGCATCAATATGTGAATTATGTTTTTGAACCAGTTCTCGATGAGCCTCTTGTTGTAATTCACTGCAAGGTAATGGGCTTGTTTTAATAACGCTGAAAGTGTCACCAAAATTGGATTTGACTGGCTGGGCAGTTTTGGTTGTAGTGGGTTTGCATTCTTCGTGTGAATATTTTGGATCAACATGCGTGACAACTTCAGAAAGCTTTTTAGAAGGTGATACAGGGTAAGAGTTTGAAACGACGATATGAGAGCTAAGAACAGGTAACGTCTCTTTTACTTTGCCCTTTTCAGCTTGAGCGGATAATAGCGTTAAATCTCTCGTCAGATACTGTTTGGCGACTGCCATATGATGGTCATAACAAATATCAATACAAGAAAAATATTTAGCATTCCCTGCTGTGCTGCGTACTTGATTGTTATTAAAGGAAAAGTGACATTTCTTTCCATTTATTGCGATGGGTTTAACATGAACATCTTTAGTTTTGTTAGCGGCAATGGATTCAGGAGACGCTCCCACTTCCACATTTTCTAGCATGGTACGCCGGCCATTATTGCGTTCCTTATAAACAGGATCACCATCTGGCGCGTAGTTTTTTACCATGAAATTAATTTTGGGATCGGTGCCACATTCAATGTAAGGTGTAACATTCATTACATTATTGTCTTTAGTACGAACGGCAAATGAACCTAGAATTAAATGCAAATTTTCAGGCTGCTTCGAAGCTAAATCAGCAATTCTTTCTTGTAACGCTTTGAATTCGGCCATACTCAGTGGTGTGTTAGTATAAAATGCAAATTCGTTGGTTATAAGTCTTACGATGTTATTTGTGTTTTCAGGTTTTACGCGATTTTTATTATCACAATTATTATTAATATGTTCAGCAGATGCTATATTGGTTAACTGTTCTATAGTGCCATAGATTCTATCCAAGCGCGTTTTTTCATCAGCATTTGCAACACCGAATTCACCCACAGGATTGCTTCCGCCTTCTTGCGGTATTGTTGCACATACAATGTCTTGGATGACAACATCACTTTCAGATTTTCTAGGGCCTTCTTCCATGTATAATCACTACTTAACCTTATAATTAAGGTAGGTTATAATGTTAAATCAGTATATCATTGATTAATTATTTTAAGTGAATCAATGGTCTGACCTACATCGAATAAGGCTTAATTAAATGCGTGATGAAATTAAAAATGCCATTTTGACTGCACCAGATGATCAAGTCGATTTGGGTGAAATGGGCATTAGAAATGATGAACTCGAAGAGATTTTTGCATTGATT
>CAZCXZ010000070.1:0-17999 GCA_964502705.1 Uncultured Candidatus Berkiella sp.
AGTTGACAGATTATTGATTTTATCGATCTGTCAGCCAAAGTCTAGATTTTCATACCTAAAGCCTATTTTAGTTTCTTCGCATTTGAACTTTGGGTGCATCTTCAGGCAACACGCCCTTTCGCATACCATCTATGATTTGCTTTAATTCAGGTTTCGGATCTTTGCTTTCTGCTTCGATCCGTTTAAGGACATTCTCTAAACCATCAAGCTTATCGGTTGTCATTGCTGGATTAAACGCTAAATAATCTTGAATTTGTTGTAAAAAATATTTAGGAATAACGTTAGTTTTCATCACCTCACTAATATGCATCTCCCATTTTTCGACGAATTCTGTTTTGTCACCAAGAAGTCTTTCTGAAACAGGTTTTTCTATTGGCAGGAGAGTCCCTTCACCCATTTGCCTTAACATGAGTTTAACTTCAGATGGAAATGGCACACTCGCTTCATTGGTAACTCGTTCAATGATCTTATTCAAAGTTGTTAATTCAGGTGGCGCCATATTGCTGCGTGCTTCCATGAAATTTTTGATTTGATTTAGCGCATAACAAGCAATTTTATTTTGATCGGTCGTATATTCGCCATCTTTTAATGTGACTAATTCTTCATTAATTCTGCGCACCCATCCTGCGACAAAATCACTTCTGACTTTTTCAGTAGGTTCACGTTCAAACTTTAGTATATTACTTTCTGAAAGGTTAACTTCAACGTCGTTGTGTTCACTCACTAATTTTTCTAATTCTTGCGTCATGCGCTGTTGTGGTTCTCTATCTTGAATATTCAATTCTTGCTCTTTCGTTCTAAGCAATTCTAGAATATCTTCTCTTCCAAGTACTTTTGCAAAATCCGTCGCTGTGCGTGGAGGTGAGGTAGTGAGATCTTTGAAAAAGTTTCCAGTCGCACCGTTAAAAGCATCCTTTAATGCGCCAAACAAACCACGTTTATAATGCGGTGTCTTCATACGTGGATCGGCACCTGCTTTTAATAACGCTTCAACCAAATCTTTGTTGCCATTTCTAATTGCATCATGTAATGGACTTTCGCCACGCTCATTCGCCGTGTTAATGGTTTGCTTAACCGATTGCATCATGGTATTAAATAAAGTATTAACTTCGGTAACATCTTGTTCAGTGATTTTGTCGCCTCTTAAGAGTTTATGATCCAATTCAGTTTTAATGTTCTCGATAGAGCCTGCTATACGCTCCATGACGCCTCTTATATCACTGTCCATGGGATAAGCACCCGAGATCTTATTAACAATTCGATACAATTCAGTTGCGCGCTGTTCAACCGGTAACATTGCTTGACGATGCTCACCTCGAAGCGTTTGGTAATCTTGTTTTCCTTGCTGATAAATCGTAAAGGCCTTTTCAATTGTTTCCGGTTTGACTTCGGTTGGTGTGTATCCTTCATTCTTTGTATCTAACGATTTTAATAAATCATCCATGATGCCTTTTTCACGTAAGCTTCTAAAGCCTTGTGCTAATTTTGCTTTTCGGGTTGGGGAGAAATCATCTTTTTCTTGTAGCTCAAATACTAAAGACTCAACAAAGGGAAATGATACGTGTCCTAGAAATTGTTTTTTGGCTTCATGTAAGCGGTCTTCACGTGCTTGATAATAGGCTTTGCGTTGCTCATCTTTAGGCAGATTCATATCATCTTTATAACCTGCATCAAACTCTTTTTTAACGGATTCAAGATACTCATGATAAAAAGGCAGTAGCATTTGTACAATTTTGGGATCTGGATCAGTAAAACGCTGTTTGAGCTGTGCTATTGCATCTTCATCGGGTGGCGTGCTTGTTGCTTTTTCTACCAGCTTAAAGAAAGCTATTTTATCATCTTTGGGAATGGGGAATTCTAATTCGGTTAAAATTTGTTTGACAACCGATTTAGCAAACATATCTGGGTTGCGATAGACCAAATTTACGTTATTCGTTTTTTTAAAGCGTTCGGCAACCAATAAGCCTGCGAATGCAACGCGATCATCAAGCGGTATTGCTGATAATCCTTTTGCGGTTAAAGCACTTAGGCCATTAAAGTCTTTTTCATCGACATGTTCAACCATGGTATTTAATTGGCTCATATAATGCGGTAAAGGCACGTCTTCTGGAGGTGGTACGATAGTTTCAGGGACCATTTCTTTGGTAAGTGGATTTTCGCGTATAGCCTGATGACGTCTTGAGATATGATCAGGTCTATCACCTTCAAGATAGATTTTTTTGCCATTTTCTATAACATGATCGATAGTGATGCCACAGTAGCGGTTAACAGAGACATCGGTATTGGCGGTTTGCCCTGGATTTACGCGTTCTGCATGCAATCTTTCGTTCAGTTCAGAGCAAAAGCCTTTTAGCTTGTCCTGTGTCATGTCCTTTTTGAAATACACAGTAAACAGCGCTTCATGTAAAATGCGCTCTGCGGAAATAATGGCGCCAACGTTATTCTGAATAATATTTTTTAACGTTAACGTAAACTGCTCTTTGTTTTCAACGGGCACTTTTTCTGAAAAAAGATTAATCACTTCTTCTGTATTGGGATTGTCTTTTACAGCTTTAATAAGTTCATTAACATCGATTTCCGGAAGTGCATCTTCGATGGCCTTGGTATTGGCTAAAATACGTTCTTGAATGTAATCAATATCGCCGATTTTAAATTCATGGATCAGATCTGAATATTCTTCAGATTGTGCCATATCATTGATAATTTTCATGGCAATATTCGCATCAAGCGGATCAATACTGACGTGCATTTTGATATCGTTCTTTTCACCTTGGTTTTCGCCACGCATGACATAAAAACCTTCTCTGATAAGTTCGGCATGGAATTTACCAAATTTAGGGTTTTGATATTGAACGCCATCGTCCCATGCTTTATGAACCTTCAGTGCATCAAGCACTGAATAGTCCTTCATGATTTCGGGATCTAACCTAGCCGTGCGTAATTCTCGAATGTGATCCAACACTACCTGAGCTTTTTCGCGCACTTGTGGTAAATGGCTATAGGCATAAGTGTTATTGGCTAATTTTGTTTGAATTTTATTTAGATCATCGGGAGTTGTGTCTTTTGACGTTAACAGTAGTTGATGATTAACCTCAATCGTATCTAGTTTTGCCTGAATTTGTTCGGGTGTTTCTAAAACCATATAAGCTGCTTGTTGAGCAAGTTTTAAAATGGACGTATCTTTGCTTTGCAGCAAGGTTTGCACGCGATCCTTTAGTGCGACAACATCATTTTGCAGTTTGGTGACGGTTACATTGTTAACCACTTTCTTTCGTAGTTCTTCTCCAAGTTTGCGTTTGAGTGTGCTTAATTGATTCGCGGCATCTTTAAGAAATTCAGTATCGTCAGTACGCTTTACAACGTTATCTTGATTTCTTCTGACTTCATTTCTCTTAGCAACGCTGTCTTTGGGAAGGCCTTTAAGCAGTTTTGAAAATAATAATCGCTGCTGTTCTGTGACGGGTGGATTGGCATTTTGATTGGTATATTTGATGATTTCGCGGATTTGTTTTTTCTCAGAATAAGAAACGTTCTTTAAATAATACTGAAATTGCTCATCGAATCGTTCTCGGGTTTGAATAGCGTAAATTAATGCCCCTGCAACCTCTAGTGGGTCGTCTTCTTCGTGGTCTTGGCGGTTGAAAACCAAATCATCAATGTAATTATCTAGTTGTTCTTTGTCATATAAATTTGGCATACAACACCTCATGAATTGCGTGTTAACACACGAGATAAAACCAAAGACACTCTTTATATAGTAACGCGGCTTTCAGGTAGATATAATGAGAAAGGTAGAGAAAATTTAGGCTGATATGCGCTATTTGAGCGTTTCTAATGCAGGGTTGGTGTGATTGTTGTAGGTGCCTTTGGTGCAATACT
This sequence comes from Uncultured Candidatus Berkiella sp., assembly GCA_964502705.1. GTDB lineage: Bacteria > Pseudomonadota > Gammaproteobacteria > Berkiellales > Berkiellaceae > Berkiella. The sequence goes on from CAZCXZ010000070.1 coordinate 3,880, forward strand.
GTTAATACCAAAAGGTTTGCTGTAAGTACTCGCGATCACTGCACGTTTAAGATAGGCAAGATGCTATTAAAGTCGTCGGTCCATAAAATGGGTTTAATGCTTTCGTTGGGGACAAGCTTAACGCCCTGTTGATGCGCTAACCACCCGCCTAACTTTTCGTTACAAGAAATCATTGCCCATGTGGTATTTATGGTATTGATCTTAGTCGTCTCGCTATTGAACCAATAGTGCGCACAAGCTTGTTGTTGTGCCAATGCCACAGTAACGGGCATTAAGTTAATAAACCTATTGGACGTATGAAACGCGATGATACCTTGTGGGTTAAGTAACGAGCGATAAAGGGTTGTTGCTTCGTTGGTAATTAAATGAAATGGTATAGCATCGCCGTTAAAAGCATCAATGATAATCACATCATACTGTGGTCTCGGGTGTAATTTTGTATTTTTCGCTAATTCAACCCGTGCATCACCAATCACCACGGTGCTTTTAGTCGGCGTTTTTTCTAAAAACTGAAAATACTGATGAGCAACTTTTGCTACTTCAGGATCGATTTCATAGAACGTGAGATGATCTCCCGGATTAGCCAGCGCAGCGATGGTGCCGGTGCCTAAACCGATGACTGCAATTTCTAATGGACGCTGCGTTGCTTGATGCATGAATTGAATCGCTAAGCTGGCACCGGAACTAAGGCCATAATAGCTCGTTGGCCGTAATTGCTTTTTGGGATCTAAATACTGAAGACCATGCATGACGGTGCCATGCATCAGGATTCGATACGATTCTCCACGCTTAACTGTGACATCATAAACGCGCAGTAGACCATACAGATTACGATGTTGCATCACCAATTTTTTACCCGGTGGTGCATTCTCGTCTATCCAAAGGACTGTGAACAGCGTGAAAAGCGTTGCCGCGCTAAACAAAGTGATTGCTAAATTCATTTTTGTTTTGTTTTTTTGATAGCCTTTAAAACTAATCAGTATCACCATTAGATTGATGATGATAAGTGGTAGATAGAAATTCCACCATTGTGTAAATACTAATGACAAGCCATTAGCGAACAAACCACCCAATACACTACCTAAAGCAATGATGAGATAAAACAGGGTTAGATCCTTTTGCACCGGCTTTAAGCGAATAAGCTCACCATGGCATATGATGCAGGCACTAAAAAACAAGCCAACGATAAAGATAACAACTTGAATGCCGTTTAAGGTTAGAAAATAAATGTTTTTAAGATTCAGCAAAATGAAGGTACAAAATATGGGGAGCCAAAATCCACGCTCATAACCTTTAGGGGTAGAAAATGTTGATATAAATGAAATCAAGTACACCGCGAGCGGGATTATCCAAATTAGCGGCGCATTGATGACATTCTGCGCTAAAAATTGCGTAGTGGCTAACAGCAAAGCACTGGTTAAAAATGCTAACGACAGCCATCTTGCTAGCATCCCCAAATGGGTTGGAACTGTTTCATTTATCACATTGGGTGTAATGAGTTTGCTCGAGCGTAACTTGAATAAACATAAAGTACAGAGCACGACGTACATCACATAAATGACTGAGCATACAATCGATTGCGTATGTGTGCCGATAAAAGGCTCTAGTAATAGGGGATAACCCAATAACCCTAGTAGGGATCCTGCGTTTGAAATCGAATAATAGAAATAAGGGTAATCGGTTTTTTTAAGGGCGCAATACCAATGTTGTAGTAAAGGACTTGAAGCAGATAGCACAATAAAGGGTAGTAAAATGCTAGCAGCTAACAAATGAATAACAGACAGTGGTGGCCAAACCTTATCGATCACCGGGATAGCATCGACATGAATGGGGATAAAATAACAAGAACAAAGCAATAGTGTGAAATGGACAATTGCTTGTTTTTTTTCAGAAAAGAATTTGGTTAACAGATAAGCATAGCTATAGCCCATCAACAAGGCAGTCTGAAAGAACAATAAACTGGTGATCCAAACAAACGATGAACCACCGAATTGTGGGATCATGTATTTGGCGAGAACGGGTTGTACAAAAAAGAGTAAAAATGCGCTTAAAAAAATGGCGACCATAAAAAGCGCCGGCAGCATGTTAATTAATGGCTTCTTTTAAGTGAGTAACAAAATTTTCTTCAATAAACAATCTGATTAACGCCTGTTTGTTTTTAGCACCGCATTTCTTACGGATACTATTAATACGATATTTAATCGTGGGCACCGAGACATGCAGCAGTTCAGCAATATCTGCATATTGTAACGTTTGGCATGCCAGAATAAGTGTTTTAGCTTCATCCGGTGATAGATAAATATGTTGAAACTTGCCGGTCAGATATATTTTTTGAATAGGCATCATATCCAGCAGTTGTTGTTTGTGCGTCTTAATTTCAAAATAATGCGGGTTAGAATACTTTTGTGCATCTTGAGCTGGAACCGTAAAAGCGTCCTGATGTGCTTTTTGCAGCATACTTAGCCCTGCATCATTAAAGTAATGACAAAAATGTTGAAAGATATCCAAGTTGAATAGCAATTGCTGCGGAATATGATCGTGTCCCTTTTTGACACCAAAGCAATAAACTTCGATATAGTCATCATATACCCAGGTTAAATAAAATAATTGTGCTACTTCGTATTTGCTTTGTGCAAGTATGCCCATTTTGCATGAAGCATGATTGGAGTGGCAGCCATCCCAAATACTGGCAACAAACGTTTTACCTTGCAGTACACCTGGGAAGTTTACCAGCTCTGTTTCATAGTGCTTGGATTCGAAGTAGTCGTGGACCCAATTTGCGTCGGAAGCTAAGAGGATGCGCTGACCCTTTTTGTCTCCCTGGTAAAAGGATTTGATGAAATAGAATAGATTGATGTCAAAGTGGCGCATCAATGGCGCACAGATCTTTCGAACGTCATCGACCGATAAGATTGAACTGTGGCTTTTTAGGTCGTTAGGTAGTTTTAGCATTGTTGGCCAAGATGTTACAAAGGCTATGACATTTATTTTAGCTGTTAATGTTGCGGATGGACAATTTTTAGCCGTATCCTATCTAATACAGCCAATTACCTCAGTTTTAAAGAACTTGCACGCGCTTTGTTAACTCAGTTAATATTCACCCGCTTTAGGCTCAACTGAAAAACAATAAGCAAAAATGCAAGCAAATCGTAGACGACACGTCGTTGGTAATTGGAAAATGAATGGCTCTAAAGAGCATGTGGCTGCTTTTTTTAAAAGCTTGGTCGAGCATTCCTTACCCGAAGCTGAAATGGTCGTTTGCCCACCGAGCGTTTACTTATCTCAGGCCGAGCAGCTATTAAAAGCAAACCCCAAAATTAAGTTGGGTGCCCAAGATGTGAGCGCTCATGCGCCTGGGGCCTATACCGGACAAATTGCGGCCTCTATGTTGATTGAACAAGGGTGTCACTACGCGATTGTTGGTCATTCTGAACGTCGCGAATTCAATAAAGAAACGGATGCTGACATTGCTGATAAATTTTTTGCAGCTAAAGCAGCAGGCCTTACTCCTATTTTATGTGTGGGTGAAACCCATGCACAGCGCCTTGCTGAACAAACCAGCATGGTAGTTGTGAGTCAGTTGAAAGATATACTATCACGCCAGGGTGCCAGTGCTTTTGAAGGTGCTTTATTGGCATATGAGCCCATTTGGGCCATCGGAACCGGATTAACTGCGACTCCAGAGCAGGCACAAGCTGTTCATCACTTGCTTCGAGAGACTATCGGCGGGTATGATTCGTCGGTTGCAGCGCGCTTGCCCATTTTGTACGGTGGCAGCGTCAAGGCATCGAATGCCGCGGCCTTATTTATGATGCCTGATATTGATGGGGCACTCGTAGGCGGCGCCTCGTTGCAAGCTGAAGAGTTTTTGGCAATTTGTGAGTCGAATAGATAATTATGTACGAGATAGTGTTAGTATTCCACGTTATCGTTGCTCTGTTGTTGATTGGGTTAATCTTGATGCAACAAGGTAAAGGGGCACAGGCTGGGGCAGCTTTTGGTAGTGGTGCTTCACAGACTGTTTTTGGTAGCCAAGGTTCGGGTGGGTTTTTAAGCCGTGCAACTGGTACTTTAGCGGCCATCTTTTTCTTATTAAACTTATTTTTAGCTTTCTGGATTAACCGTACACATCGCCCAACAACGATCAGTGTACCCACCGAACATGCTGTTCCTGCTAAAACGAACACCATGCCTTCGGAAGGTGATATCCCAGAATAAGCTCAAAAATGATTATGCCGAAGTGGTGAAATTGGTAGACACACTGTCTTGAGGGGGCAGCGGCGCAAGCTATGCCGGTTCGAGTCCGGCCTTCGGCACCATCTTATTTGTCACAGCAAGGCAGCTGTGATTTTTTAAACCGTCACAGCAGTTGTTGTAGATTTGTTATAACGACTGTAGCATCTGTTTTTAGGCTCATTTTTTCCTGGGTAAGGATTCTAAAAAGTGTTAGAAAATTACCTTCCAGTACTCATTTTCATGGGATTGGCACTAGGTCTGGGTACGGTACTCATTGCCCTTGGGTCACTCATTTCACCTTCAAAACCTAACGCAGAGAAACTCTCGCAATATGAATGCGGTTTTGAACCGTTTGAGAGTGCGCGTCTAAAATTTGACGTGCGTTTTTATCTCGTTGCTATTCTCTTTATTATTTTTGATCTTGAAGTCGCTTTTCTATTTCCGTGGGCGGTGATTTTCAAAGATTTGTCCTGGACACCCATAATTGCCATGGCGATCTTTTTGGGTCTGCTCTTAATCGGCTTTATCTATGAATGGAAGAAAGGGGCACTGGAATGGGAATAGCAGGCGCACTCAAGCAAGGTTTTGTTACCACCTCTTTGGATAAACTGATTAATTGGGCCAGAACAGGCTCAATGTGGCCAATGACATTCGGTTTGGCCTGTTGTGCAGTCGAAATGATGCATGCGGGTGCATCCCGTTACGATCTAGATCGCTTTGGCATCGTGTTTCGACCTTCACCCAGACAAAGTGACGTGATGATCGTAGCAGGAACACTGTGTAACAAAATGGCACCGGCTTTACGAAAAGTGTACGACCAAATGCCTGAACCACGTTGGGTGATCTCCATGGGGTCTTGTGCCAATGGGGGCGGCTATTATCATTACTCGTTTTCAGTGGTGCGTGGTTGCGATCGGATTGTTCCCGTCGATGTTTATGTTCCTGGATGTCCTCCGACAGCGGAGGCATTGTTATATGGCATATTGCAATTACAAAATAAAATTCGTCGTACCAATACGATTGAGAGGGTAAAAGCATGAGTAGCCTTACCCATTTAGCTGAACAATTGCCACAAATTTTAGGCACACACTTGGTTGAGCTTAACGTTGCACACAACGAATTGACCATTGAAGTTAAAGCGAGCGACATTGTAAAAGCCTGCGAATTATTGCGCACACATCCAGAGTGCCGCTTTGAAATGCTGATGGATCTTTGTGGCGTCGATTATTTGTATTACGGCGTGAGTGAATGGGAAACCACCAGCGCAACGGCAAAAGGGTTTGAACGAGCAGTACGCCCGATATCTGAAACCGTCGCTAATAGTACTTGGAAAAAACCGCGCTTTGCCGTGGCTTACCATTTATTGTCCATTAGCCTAAATCATCGCATTCGAGTCAAAGCCTTTGTTCCAGATGAAAGGCCCATCATCGATTCTGTGGTTGGGGTATGGAGCAGTGCGAATTGGTATGAAAGAGAAGCGTTCGATTTGTATGGCATTTTGTTTAGCGGACATCCTGATTTGCGACGTTTATTAACCGATTATGGTTTTATTGGGCATCCGTTTAGAAAAGATTTCCCATTATCCGGTAACGTAGAAGTGCGTTACGACGCCAAAGCACAGCGCGTGATTTATGAACCTGTGGACATTGTCCCAAGGACTTTAGTGCCCAAAGTTATTCGTAAAAGCTTCGATGAAATAGAGCCAGAACCACAACCACAAGGTGGCGTGCATGTCTGAAATTAAAAATTACACGATGAATTTTGGCCCGCAACATCCTGCGGCTCATGGTGTATTGCGCCTCATTTTAGAATTAGATGGTGAAGTGATCCAGCGAGCCGATCCACATGTGGGGCTCCTTCATCGTGCAACAGAAAAACTAGCTGAGAATAAGCCTTATAACCAAAGTATTGGTTACATGGATAGACTCGATTATGTCTCCATGATGTGTAATGAGCATGGCTACGTTTTAGCGATTGAGAAATTATTAGGTATTACAGCACCCACCCGTGCGCTTTATATTCGTACCATGTTTGATGAAATCACGCGTATTTTGAATCATCTGATGTGGCTTGGCGCACATGCGCTTGATATTGGCGCCATGACGGTATTCTTATATGCGTTTCGTGAAAGAGAAGATCTCATGGACTGCTATGAAGCAGTCAGTGGTGCCAGAATGCATGCTACCTACTATCGACCAGGTGGCGTTTATCGCGATTTACCTAATCACATGCCGCAATATAAAGCTTCCATGTGGCATTCAGAAAAAGCCGTTAAAGCATTAAATGAAGATCGCAGTGGTTCGCTGCTTGATTTTATTTGGGCCTTCACGGAAGGATTCCCTAAATGCGTTGATGACTATGAAACCTTATTAACCGATAACCGTATTTGGAAACAACGTACAGTTGGTATCGGTGTGGTTAGCCCTGAACGCGCTATGCAACTTGGGTTTAGTGGTCCGATGTTGCGTGGTTCAGGTATCGCCTGGGACGTACGTAAGAAACAACCCTACGCAGCTTATGCTAACCTCGATTTTGATATTCCAATCGGCAAAGAAGGCGATTGTTATGATCGTTACTGTGTGCGAATGGAAGAGATGCGCCAGTCGAATCGTATTATCCGTCAATGTGTGGAATGGTTAAGACAAAATCCAGGTCCCGTGATTATAGCTGATAACAAAATTATTCCGCCAAGCCGAGAACAAATGAAAGAAGGGATGGAATCATTAATCCATCACTTTAAATTATTCACAGAAGGGTATTGTGTACCTGAAGGTGAAGCCTATGCAGCCGTTGAACATCCTAAAGGCGAGTTTGGAGTCTATTTAGTATCTGATGGTGCTAATAAACCTTATCGCGTGAAAGTGCGTGCTGCTGGATTCCCACACTTGGCTTCGATTGAAGAGATGGCTAAAGGGCATATGATTGCCGACGTGGTCGCTATTATCGGAACCCAAGATATCGTATTTGGGGAGATTGATCGCTAATGAATGAGACAGTCAAAAATCTTGCATCACCTGCGACTATATCGCAGAAAACACGTAACCAAATTGATGAATGGCTAAAGAAATATCCTGCTGAACAAAGACAAGCGGGCGTGATTGCAGCATTAACCATGGTGCAAGACGAAAATGGCGGTTATTTAACCACCGAATTAATGGATGCTGTAGCAGCGTATTTAGGAATGCCTAAAATTGCTGTCTACGAAGTTGCAAGCTTTTATAGCATGTTCGAGTTAAAGCCGGTTGGTAAGCATAAAATCTGCGTGTGCACCAGCGTTGCCTGCATGTTGAATGGAGCAGATGAAACCGTCGAATATCTAGAATCGAAACTGGGTATCAAAATTGGTGAAACCACTCAAGATGGAAAATTTACGCTGAAGCGCGTGGAATGTTTAGCGGCTTGCGGCGGCGCACCGATGATGCTGATTGGGCGTGATTACCTTGAGAATTTGACGCCAGAAAAAATTGATTCAATTTTAGCATCGTTGGAGTAACCAATGACAGTTACCATGAACCAAATCTGTTATCGCACCTTATCGCATGCTAAACCTTGGTCGCTAGAGGCTTATTTAAGCGTGGGTGGCTACGAAGTCTTAAAAAAGATTTTGAAAGAACAAACGCCGCCGGAAAATATTATTGCTGAGCTGAAGACTTCCGCATTACGGGGTCGAGGTGGCGCAGGCTTTCCCACGGGTTTGAAGTGGAGTTTCGTACCACGCAGTAAACCTGGTCAAAAATATGTCGTTTGCAATTCCGACGAAGGCGAGCCAGGTACTTTTAAAGACCGTGATATCTTACGTTACAACCCTCATCAATTGATTGAAGGCATGATCATCGCCGGTTACATCATGGGTGCTACCGTAGGTTACAACTATATTCGCGGTGAATTTTATGAACCCTATGATCGCGTAGAACAAGCAATCAAAGAAGCTTATGAACAAGGTTTCTTAGGCAAAAATATCTTAGGCAGCGGTTTGGATTTTGATTTACATAACGTATTAGGTGCTGGCGCGTATATTTGCGGTGAAGAAACAGCCTTAATGGAATCGTTAGAAGGCAAAAAAGGGCAACCCCGCTTTAAGCCGCCTTTTCCTGCGAACTATGGTGTGTTTGGTAAACCAACCACCATCAATAACACGGAAAGCTTTGCGTCCGTTCCAGTGATTTTGCAACATGGCGGTCAATGGTTCTTGGATTTAGGTTTGCCGAACAATGGTGGCTGTAAGATTTTTTGTGTGTCAGGTCATGTCAACAAGCCTGGCAACTTTGAAATTCCACTAGGCACCCCTTTTAGCGAATTGCTAGAAATGGCCGGCGGTATGAAAGGCAATCGCAAACTCAAAGCGGTGATACCTGGGGGTTCCTCCGTTCCTGTTTTACCAGGTGACGTGATGATGGGGCTCAACATGGATTACGATTCCATTTCAAAAGCGGGCTCTATGTTAGGTAGTGGCGCCGTTATTGTCATGGATGAAACCACTTGCATGGTGAAAACGTTGGCGCGGATCTCTGAGTTTTATTTTGAAGAATCTTGCGGACAGTGCACACCGTGCCGTGAGGGTACAGGTTGGTTAGCACGCATTTTACATCGCATTATGCATGGCGAAGGTCATCATCGTGATTTGGCTGTTCTAGATGATGTTGCCGATAAGATTATGGGCCGCACGATTTGTGCGTTGGGTGATGCAGCAGCGATGCCAGTACGAAGCTTCTTGAAGCATTATCGAAATGAATTTGAATATATGATCGAACATAAAAAGTCGATGGTAGCATAGGAGAGACCGATGGCACTCATCGAGATTGATGGCAAAAAAGTTGAAGTTCGTCCGGGTCAAATGATCATCGAGGCGGCTGATGAACTCGGCATTGCGATTCCGCGCTTTTGCTATCATAAAAAATTGTCGATTGCGGCTAACTGCCGTATGTGTTTGGTTGACGTTGCAAATGCACCCAAACCGTTGCCAGCTTGTGCAACCCCTGTGTCTGATGGGATGAAAGTTTTTACGAAAACACCACGTGCGGTTGATGCGCAAAAAGCCGTGATGGAATTTTTATTAATTAACCATCCTCTGGATTGTCCTATTTGCGATCAAGGTGGCCAATGCGAACTGCAAGACGTGGCCCTTGAATATGGTAAAGATACTTCGCGTTATGAAGAAGGCAAGCGCGTCGTTAAAGATAAAGATATTGGTCCTTTAATTAATACAGAAATGACCCGCTGCATTCAATGTACACGTTGTGTGCGCTTTGGTGCAGAAGTTGCTGGTGTGCGTGAATTAGGCGCAACGGGGCGTGGCGAATTTATGGAAATTGGCACTTATGTTGAACAAAGTGTTAATTCTGAAATGTCCGGTAACGTCATTGACTTATGTCCTGTGGGGGCATTGACATCAAAACCTTTTCGTTTTGAAGCAAGAGCTTGGGAATTAAAAGCCAAACCCAGCGTATCAATGCATGACTGTATTGGTTCAAACTTGTTCTTTCATACCTTACGTAGCAAAGTGATCCGTGCATTGCCAAGAGAAAAGGAAGCCTTAAACGAAGTATGGCTTTCCGATCGCGATCGCTTTAGTTATGAAGCATTAAATCATGCTGACCGTTTACAACAACCTATGATCAAGAAAAATGGTCAATGGGAATCAACCGATTGGCTTAGCGCTTTGAGTTTTGTCTCTGAAAAGTGTCAAGCCGTTGATGCTGACAAATTAGGTGTCCTAGCTTCGCCTAATAGCACCGTTGAAGAATTTTATTTACTACAAAAATTATTCCGTGCTAAAGGCTGCCAAAATATTGATCACCGTTTACGTCAAACCGACTTTCGTCATCAAGATGCGACTGGCAGCTACCCACAATTAGGTGTAACGTTGGCGGAGTTAGAATTTCAAGAATCTATTATCTTTGTGGGTTGTGATATTCATAAAGAACAGCCGATTGTTGGACATAGAGCACGTAAAGCCACTTTACATGGCGGCCATGTTTATACGATTGGTGCTTGGAATGCCGATCACCATTTCCCAGTACAGCAGTCATGGGTAGGTACTCAAGGTGATTTGATTACACCGCTGTTAGAAGTGATCAAAGCGCTTTACGATAATTTGCCGAACGATAAACAATCGCTGGTACCCACAGAAATTCAATTTTTGATCACCAATGTATCCGCAAGCCAGGCCTCGTTAACGGCAGCTAAAGCGATTTTGGCTACCCAAAAAGTCAGTGTCTTGTTGGGTCAATTTGCAATAAACCATCCGCAAGCGGCAACACTCTATTGGTTATCACGTTGGATCGCTAAAATGACCAATGCGACTTGGGGTGAAATGAGTAATGGCGCTAATAGCGCAGGTGGTTGGTTAGCGGGTGCCGTGCCGCATCGCTTACCGTTTGGTATTAATGCTTCCAATAAAGGCCTTGATGCGGCAACCATGTTGCATAAACCTCGCCAAGTCTACTTCTTGATGAACTGTGAGCCTGAATTAGATTGTGCTAATCCCGTTGAAGCACGCGCTGCGTTGTCACAAGCTGAAGCCGTGATTGTGCTCAGCGCCTTTGATAATCCACATTATCGAGAGTATGCCGATGTCATTTTGCCAATTACGCCTATTTCTGAAATGGCGGGAACTTATGTCAATGGTTTTGGCGAATGGCAAAGCTTTGAAGCGGTTGCTGAACCTTTAGAGCAAAGTCGCCCGGCCTGGAAAGTACTTCGAGTGCTCGGAAACTTGATGCATTTACCCGATTTTAATTACGAGACTATCGAAGAAATTGGTCAAGAACTACAAAACCAAGCTAGCCAAGCCAAGTTACCAGAAGAAAATCTGTTAAGCCTGGCTTATCCAGGTGATGCTGCTAAAAAATCTGAAGGATTGGTGCGTTTAGGTTTTACCTCTTTATATGCTGTCGATGGCATTACGCGCCGTGCAACAGCACTGCAAGAAACGTTTGATGCAAAAATGTCGCGTCGAGTTAGATTGCATTCAGAAGATGCCAAAGCATTGCGCTTGAACCAAGATCAACAGGTTTACGTGATGGAAGGTAAGTTGCGTTCGAAACCCATGACATTACAGATCGATGATAGCATTCCAAAAGGGGCTGCATGGGTGGGGAATGGCATTTTAGAAACCTTGACGTTAGGGGCTTCGATGAGTGCAATTGAAATCTTAGCTTGTGAGGGCCTCTAACATGGACATGGTTACTATCATGGCGTGGCTTACGACCTTAATCACGATAGTATTGAAAAGCGTTTTGATTATCGTTCCGCTCATTTTAGCGGTCGCTTACCTCACTTATTTTGAACGTAAAGTAATTGGTTATATCCAAGTACGTATTGGGCCTAATCGCGTGGGGCCCTTTGGGCTATTCCAGCCGTTTGCCGATGTGGGTAAATTGCTGCTCAAAGAAATTATCATGCCGACGAAGTCGAATAAGTTTTTATACATCGTTGCGCCTATTTTGGCCTTCGCACCATCATTAGCTGCGTGGTCAATTGTACCGTTTGCAGAAGGTTGGTCATTAGCCAATGTTAATGCCGGTCTGTTATTTCTATTAGCAATGACATCACTCGGTGTATATGGGGTGATTATTGCAGGTTGGGCATCTAATTCTAAATATGCCTTTATTGGTGCACTACGCTCAGCAGCGCAAGTGGTTTCCTATGAAATCGCGATGGGCTTTTGTTTAGTGGGTGTATTAATGGCTGCTGGCAGCATGAACCTCAGCGATATCGTCAATGCACAACAAGGTGGTGTGCTAAGTTGGTATTGGTTACCTTTATTGCCTCTGTTTGTGGTGTATTGGATTTCTTGTGTTGCTGAAACCAATCGCGCGCCATTTGACGTCGCAGAAGGTGAGTCCGAAATTGTGGCAGGTTTCCATGTTGAATATGCCGGCATGACATTTGCAATCTTCTTCCTCGCTGAATATGCCAATATGATTCTACTCTCAACCATCGCTGCTTTGATGTTTATGGGTGGTTGGTTGTCGCCGTTTGAAGGTGTTCCCTTCATTCAAGACAAGTTAATGTGGGTTCCTGGCATTGTTTGGTTGGGCCTAAAAGTTTCCTTCTTTCTCTTTTTATATCTATGGTTCCGGGCGACCTTCCCGCGCTATCGCTACGATCAAATCATGCGATTGGGTTGGAAAATATTTATCCCCGTAACCTTTTTCTGGATTGTGGTAGAAGCATTGGCCATCAAGGGCCACATTGGTCCTTGGTTTACATAGAGAGCACAATATGTTTCGAAAACTGATACACACGTTTAAAAGTTTTATGCTGTGGGAACTTATCCAAGGGCTTAGGCTCACGGGTAAGTATTTGTTCGCACGAAAAATCACGGTTCAATATCCTGAAGAAGAAACGCCACGTTCTGTGCGTTTTCGGGGTATTCATGCGCTGCGTCGTTATCCTAACGGAGAAGAGCGCTGCATTGCTTGCAAACTGTGTGAAGCCGTTTGTCCAGCCCTTGCGATCACCATTGATTCAGCAGAACGTGAAGATGGCACACGACGTACCACACGATACGAAATTGATTTATTTAAGTGTATCTATTGTGGATTCTGTGAAGAGTCTTGCCCAGTAGATTCTATTGTTGAAACTGACTTAGCGCATTATGCATTTTTAGAGCGCGGTGAAAACATTTTAGATAAACAGAAATTGCTTGCGATTGGTGACAAATATGAGGAACGCATCGCGACTTATCGCACTGAAGATGCGCCGTATCGGTAGAGGCAAATGATGACCATAACTTTTCAGCAGTTGGTATTTTACACATTTTCAGCGCTCGCTATTTTCAGCGCCATTATGGTGATCGCCTCCCAAAACCCCGTTAAAGCGGTGTTGTTTTTGGTGTTTACCTTTTTCTGCACAGCCGGTATTTGGATGATGCTGGAATCGGAATTTTTAAGCATTGTGCTGGTGCTCGTTTATGTGGGCGCGGTCATGGTGCTATTCCTCTTTGTGGTCATGATGCTCGACATTGAGGTGGATGATCTTAAAAAGCCTTTTGTTAAACACTGGCCAATTGGTCTTGTGATTGCGGGCTTGATGGTCGCATTAATGGTGATGGTCGTTGGTAAACAGCATTTTGGTTTGGATCAAGTACCGTTACCAGAAGCGTTACCCAAAGATTATAGCAACGTAAAAGCGCTCGCGACCTTACTTTATTCTAATTACTTACTGCCATTTGAGATAGCAGGCGTGATTTTGTTGGTCGCCATGATTGCGGCAATCGGTCTTACGTTCCGTGGCCCACGTGATGCCAAGACACAGAAGATACACTTGCAAACCCAAGTGACCAAAAAGCAGCGTTTAACCATCGTGAAGATGCCATCAGAAGGAGCAGCAAAATGATTGGTTTAAATGAATACTTAACGGTAGCCGCCATCTTATTTAGTATTGGCGTTGCCGGTATTTACATTAACCGTAAGAACGTGATTTTGCTGTTGATGTGCGTGGAGTTGATTCTGCTCGCAGTGAATACCAACTTTGTAGCCTTTTCAAGCTACTTACGTAATCAAATCGGAGACGTGTTTGTTTTCTTTATTTTAACCGTAGCCGCCGCAGAGGCAGCCATCGGTTTAGCTATCTTGGTCGTGCTATTTCGTAGCCGCCGCACCATTAATGTTGAAGAACTGGATCTACTCAAGGGGTAAGTTGTGCAACACCATATTTTAACAGAATGTTTAATTGTGGTTTTATCACCCCTATTTGCTGCCTTGGTAGCGGGGTTAGGTAAAAAAATAGTGGGTCGCACTGGTGCGCATTCCATCACCATTTTAGCCGTTGCGATTAGCTTTTTTACGTCAATGCTAATTGCCAAACAAATGTTGCTAGATAAAAGCATCCCTATGCAATTGGATATGACCCTCTATACATGGGCAGCGATTGAGCCT
>CAZCXZ010000071.1:0-17559 GCA_964502705.1 Uncultured Candidatus Berkiella sp.
GGTTTTGGGGTTTTATTGGCGCTAACAGCTACCATTTTATCGACGGTACTTTCCTCAAAAATGCGAACCATGGTGCTGAATAGATTGGGTTGGACAAACGGTCGCACTTAAATACGATTGCTATAACGAAGAATTTATGATCAAGAGAACCATTAACTATTTACTCGACATGCGGGACAGGCAGCGCATAGCCATTGGCTTGAGCAAGGGTGCTGCCATGATGGGGGCGCGGAATATAGATCTGACCCGGCCTGCGACTTGGGAGTTCTCGGGATTTAGCCAGAATGGTGAAGATGGCATTCTTGATGTCCTCCGTAAGCAGTTGCGCCAGAGTAACCGTTACTTCGTCGAGATCGGTGCCGCGGACGGCATCGAAAACAATACGGGGTGGTTGCTGATCGCTGAAAAATACAGTGGATTGCTGATTGAGGGCAGTGCGCATCTGGTGGAACGCGCTAGAAGAACAGTTATCGGTTACAGCATTGGTGCTGAAATTCGTGAGATGTTTGTTACTGTGGAGAGCGTGCGGGATATCAAGGCGCTGGCATTTCACCATGATCCAGATGTGTTTTCACTCGATATTGACGGAAATGACTACTACATTGCGAAAGCCATTTTCGACAATGGTTTCAGGCCGAAAATATTTGTAGTTGAGTACAATTCGGTTTATGGTCCGGAGCGTAGCGAGACGATTGAGTATCAGGCTGATTTCGTGTTCACGGAAGCCCATCCCAGTCATCTTTATTATGGCGTTTCCATTTCCGGCTGGAAAAAATTCTTTCACTCCCACGGCTATCGGTTTATTGCCGTTGACCAAAATGGCGTGAACGGGTTTTTTGTTGACCCCGAATTTTTCGCCCAGGAATTTCTGGAGGGAATTTCGGGCCTTCAATTTGCAGAAAACAAGTCGCAATTGAAAAAATTCAGGAAACCTAGCGCAGAGCAGTTTCCCATGATTGCCGATCAGAAGTTTGTTTCCATCTGAGTACATGTACAGCTTTTGTGATTTGAGAAAACCGATGAAAATCTTACCCCGCTGGTTTAAAAACATACTTAAACGTTCCGATGTGCTGCTCTCACTAAATGCGAGTGTCAGATGGAAGTTTCATCTATTCAAGGATTGGTGGGGGACAAAAGTCTGGACCAAAACCTCCGAGGTAACAACACCGCTGGGTTTTAAGCTGACTTCCGGTTTTCATCCTGCTTATGAATTGATGCGCATTGGGAAGTTTGAAGTTGAGGAAACAGCCATCATTTCAAAGTTGCTTTCCCGCGTAGACCAGTTTGTGGACATTGGGGCGAACTTGGGGTACTACACATGCTTGGCGCTACAAAGAGGGAAACCTGTGGTTGCGTTCGAGCCGCAACAGCAAAACCTCCAATGCCTGTTCCAGAACCTGATAACCAATGGCTGGCAGGATAAGGCGGAAGTGTTTCCGCTTGCCTTGAGTGAGAAGCCTGGTCTCCTGACTTTGTATGGCGCGTCAGGGCCATCGGCGTCCCTCGTAAAAAACTGGGCCGGTTATTCGTCGCATTACAGAAAAATAGTACCTGTTTCTACCTTGGACAATGTTTTGGCAGGACGCTTCCTCGACAAGCAACTGTTCATCAAAATGGATGTTGAAGGGGCAGAGTACCAAGTTTTAAAAGGAGCGCTGACCACTATCGCTCGTTCCATAAAACCAGTCTGGCTGCTCGAGGTATGCTTTCAGGAATTTCATCCGGATGGTACTAATCCAGATTTTCAGAGTATTTTCAATCTCTTTTTCGGCAACGGGTATAAAGTCTATACCGCAACGGAACCGCCCAGGCCAGTTTTTCCGGATGATATTCCCCGCTGGATAAAAAATAACTCCATCGATTCTGGCACCTTCAATTATGTATTTGTCGATGCCAAAGATAATGCGTTCGGAATGTAAACGATGGGCTCTACATTAGTTCAGGCTTGTTCTATGGTCAGGCTGTCCATATGTATTGCGACATTAAATAGAGCTCGCTTTATTGGCAAAACCCTTGACTCGATTCTGGATCAGATTCAAGATGGTGTTCAGCTTGTCATCGTTGATGGCGCTTCGTCGGACAATACGCCCGAGGTGATGGCGCAGTATTGCGCGCGCTATCCGCAAATCGTTTATCACCGCGAGGTGACCAATTCTGGCGTGGACGCCGATTACGACAAGGCAGTTGCCTACGCCACAGGGGAATACTGCTGGCTGATGACGGACGATGACCTGCTGAAGCCTGGTGCTATTCGACGGGTTTTGGCCGGGATGAAGACTAGTCCGGATCTGATCGTGGTCAATGCGGAGGTAAGGAGCGCTAATCTTTTGGTGGTCATGGAAAAGCAACGTCTTGGCTTCTCGGGGGATGTTTGTTATTCCAGGTCCCAAAAGGATCAGTTTCTCCGGGATGTTGGCTCATATCTTTCGTTCATTGGCTGCGTCGTTATCAAAAGAGAAAAATGGATGACCAGGGCGCGTTCCGTCTATTACGGATCGCTGTTCATTCATGTAGGTGTCATATTTCAAAAGCCCTCCATTGACGACGTTCTCGTCATCGGTGAGCCATTGATTGAAATTCGTTACGGCAATGCGATGTGGACGCCGCGTGGTTTTGAAATCTGGATGTTTAAATGGCCTGAACTCATATGGTCATTTCCTGAGTATTCGGACGATGCCAAGCGGGCGGTTTGCCGCAAGCAGCCATGGCGCAGCGTCAAGGCATTGTTTCACCAGAGAGCCATGGGTTCTTATTCCATCAACGAGTTTCGCAAATTCTGGCCTGAGAGCAGGCCCAGTCTCGAAAGTCGGGTTGCCTGGCTGATAAGCCGGTTTCCGGCTTCTGTCGCCAACTTCATCATGGTTTTCTATTTTTCCCTGAGGGCCAAAACCTCGGGAATGGCTCTATACGACCTGCTCCACAGTCGGCACGCCACAGCAGCGAGTTTCAAGCTGGCTGAGGCTTTTGGTGTGAAGCCCTTGTTCTGATGAAGGTCGCGTTGGTCACCGGGATAACCGGGCAGGACGGCTGTTATTTGGCCGAGTTGTTGCTCGGGAAAGCGTACCATGTAGTTGGGGCGGTGCGGGATGTAGGCGTTGCTCGTGCAAAGCTTCCGGAAGAGCTGGCGCAAAGAGTCGAGTTGGTGAAGTGGAACATGTCCAGCCAGGCTGAAATGAAGGAGGTGATCGAACGTGTCAAGCCTTCAGAGATTTACAATCTTGCAGCTTATTCGTCAGGCTCCGGCATGTATGACGACCCTGTGGGAATTGGTGACGTTAACGGATTGGCCGTGTTGCGCATCCTTGAGGCCATACGGGAAGTCGATCCTGAAATCCGCTTATGCCAGGCTTCCAGCCGTGAAATTTTTGGCGAAGCTGTTGAAAGCCCCCAAACAGAATGCTCGAGGCAGAATCCTCGAAGCCCGTACGGCGCTGCGAAGGTTTTTGCGGATACCTCGATTCGCATCTATCGTCAGCGCTACGGCATGTTCGCAACTTCAGCCATTTTGTTTAACCATGAAAGTCCTCGTCGAGGCCTGTCGTTTGTCACCAGAAAAATTACATACGAAGCTGTGAGAATCAAATTAGGGCTTGAGACGCAATTGTGTCTTGGCAACCTGGATGCACAGCGCGACTGGGGTTTTGCAGGAGATTATGTCCGTGCCATGTGGTTGATGTTGCAGCAATCTAGCCCAGATGACTACGTTGTGTGCACAGGCGAAAGTCATTCGGTGCGGGAGCTCTGTGAGCACGCGTTTGGACATCTTGGACTCGATTACCGGGATTACGTCCGGGAAGATGTGGATTCTTATCGCCCGAATGAACCGATCCTGCTGGTGGGATCAGCCGCGAAGGCCAAGCGCGAGCTGGGCTGGACTCCAGAGATTGGGTTCGGGGTTCTGGTAAGCATGATGGTCGATGCGGATCTGCAACAGCTTGAGGCAAAAAACATGAATATTCAACAGGACATTAACAATGTACAAAAAGGTCAGTAAGTGCAGGATCTGTGGCAACACGCAACTCGAATGCGTACTGGATCTGGGCGTGCAAATGCTCACAGGAATATTTCCCCGTGAAAAAAATGCAAAGGTGACAACCGGCCCGTTACGGTTGGTGAAGTGCGTGGGGGGGGGGGAGACTTGCGGCCTATTGCAGATGGAACATTCCTATGATCTTGCTGAAATGTATGGCGAGAATTATGGATACCGCTCAGGCCTTAACGCCAGCATGGTGGCGCACTTGCATGGCAAGGTCAAGAAAATCCTTGGGCAAGTCGAACTGCGTGCCGGTGACTTGGTTCTGGATATCGGGAGCAACGACAGCACTACATTGCAGGCTTATCCATCCGATGGGCTCTTGCTTGCAGGTATCGATCCAACGGGCATCAAGTTTCATGCCTACTACCCCAAACATATTGATTTGATCCCCGACTTTTTTTCGGCCGCCCTGGTCAAGGAACGTTTTCCCGGGAAAAAGGCCAAAGTCGTCACTTCGTTCTCGATGTTTTACGACCTTGAAGCTCCTATGGCTTTTATGCAGGAGGTCTATGACGTTCTGGCCGACGACGGGATCTGGGTGTTCGAGCAGAGCTACATGCCGACAATGCTGGACACCAATTCCTATGACACGGTGTGCCACGAACATCTGGAGTTTTACGCACTGAGTCAGATCAAGTGGATGGCTGATCGGGTTGGATTCAGGATTCTGGATGTTGAATTCAATGATGTGAACGGTGGCAGTTTTTCGATCACCGTGGCAAAAGGTTCAGGAAACGAAACCTCGGTTCCGGCAGTCCAGAAAATTCTTGACGCTGAGCGTTCAAGAGGGCTTGACACGCTTGTGCCATTTCATTCCTTCGCTGAACGTGCCGTTCGGACAAAACGCGATTTGCTCGCGTTTCTCCAGAAGGCCCGAGTTGAAGGCAAAACGGTCGTTGCCTTGGGGGCATCCACGAAAGGAAATGTTCTTCTTCAGTACTGTAATTTGACTGAAAATGAGATTCCGTTTGTAGGGGAGGTTAATTCTGAGAAATTTGGCTGTTTTACGCCCGGGACCTGGATACCCATCATTCCCGAGGCTGAATTGCTCGCTAACAAACCGGACTATGTCATGGTATTGCCTTGGCATTTCAAAAAATTCTTTGTTACCAACAAGATATTTTCGGGCATGAACCTTTTGTTCCCGTTGCCTGAAGTTGAGCTGGTCAGGGTTGGCTAGATTGAGTGGAAGTCTGCTGTATTTGCGGTACACGATCGGCTCACTTTTAAAAACTTTTCGTCCAATCGGACAAGAACCGCGTATAAAACCATGCTTTTTCATCACCGTGCTCTAACGGGCTCTTATTACCCGCTCAAGTTGGCTCAGGATATTGGGCGGCATTTGGGAGTGATGTCTCCCAATGCCCTACGAGTACTTCTGTATCACGACATTGCGCCTAAAGATCAGGCAAGATTTGCCGACCAGTTACGCTGGCTTGCACGCACTTGGACATTTATTTCTCCTGAGCGTTTTGCGGCAATGGTGTCAGGTAGTGAGCCTGTGCAGGGTCGCAATTTGCTGCTGACTTTTGATGATGGTTTTGCTTCAAATCGTGTAATCGCCGAGGAAATTTTAAACCCATTGGGCATACGTGCATTGTTTTTTGTTATATCAGACTTTGTGGGTATAGCCGAACGAAAAGAATCCAGGGAATTTATTACCAAGAATATTTATTTAGGTCGAAATCCTGATGAGCTCCCGGCGCATTGGCACAACATGGGCTGGGCTGACCTTGAAGCGCTACTTGAGCAGGGACACTGTTTGGGTAGTCATACGCGGACCCACGCCTCCCTTGTGAAGCTGGAGGAGCTTGATCTCGAGAGAGAAATTACCTCAAGTGCTGACAACATGGCGTATCGCCTAGGTGTGCCGATAGAACACTTTGCCTATACCTTTGGGGATATCGGTAGCTTCAGCCAAAAAGCGATGGAAATTGCTCGTAAAAGATATCGATTTGTTTATTCTGGATTAAGAGGAGACAACTGCAGTGGGGCCTCTAACTTCGCTATTCGGCGTGATGCCGCCGCCTTGCAGGACTCCGCAGATAACTACTCAGTTTTTCCCAATCAGCTTTTGGGTGCCTTCCTTGAAGGTGCTGCAGACAGGCATTACGCTCTATCCTGCAAGACGCTCGATCGATGGGCCAAGTCTGCTGACGTTATTGGGCAGAAAAAAAAGGCGCGTGTCATCGCTTTTTACCTGCCGCAGTTCCACCCGATTCCGGAAAATGACTCGTGGTGGGGCACGGGCTTTACCGAATGGACCAACGTTACCAAGGCACGTCCTCTATTCAAAGGGCATGAGCAACCGCATCTCCCCAAAGATCTCGGCTTTTACGATTTAAGGTTACCGGAAACCCGGGCAGCGCAGGCACATTTGGCCTCGACTTACGGGATCGAGGGATTTTGTTATTGGCACTATTGGTTTGCCGGTCGCCGCTTGTTGGAGAGACCATTTGAGGAGGTTCTCTCATCGGGCGAACCGGATTTTCCATTCTGTCTGGGATGGGCGAATGAAACATGGACCGGAGTATGGAATGGCGAGCCAAATCGGATTCTGATCGAGCAGACGTATCCCGGTGAAGCAGATGATCGAGCTCATTTCGCGTATCTGATGAAGGCGTTCAGGGATCATCGCTATATAACTGTAGATGGGAAACCCCTGCTTGTCATCTATAAGCCATTGATTATGCGTGACGCCAAGAAAAGGTTTGATTTTTGGCGTCAATTGGCACTCGAAGAGGGGTTGAAGGGTTTGTACATAATTGGTACAAATATGTTGGACTTCGATGATGCCGGTAAATTGGGGCTGGATGGTGCAATGATTTCGACGTTAGGTGTGGTGTCTTCTGATAGTCAGTTAATAAACAAAACTCAAAGAATATTTTGGGGAATTAGGCGGCGCCTTTCGCTTGGCGGGCCGCGTGTAATTGAATATAGCGAGGCAATTAAACACCTCGTGCCTGATTTGGGGCAGTTTAAATTTAATGCGTACCCCACGGTGTTTCCCAATTGGGACCACACAGCCCGTATGGGTAGAAAGGGGGTTGTGCTCTCCAATTCCACCCCTGAGTTATTTGAGGGTCACGTGCGAGATGCTGTTGATGCCGTGAGTAATCGAGAGGATGAGCACAAAATCGTGTTCCTCAAATCATGGAATGAATGGGCAGAAGGAAACTATATGGAGCCCGATACCAAATGGGGGCATTCGTATTTGGCAGCACTTGGCCGGGCCATTAAATGACTCTTGCCAATGAGGGTATTGGTTCAAGTCGGCTGTTTATTCATGCCCCCAATATTCATCAAGGAGGCGGCAAGTCTTTGCTTTGGGCGATTATCCAGTCGTTGTCTGTTTCAGGGGCACCTGTGTTGGTGCTAGATGATCGACTAGAGCCGCCTGGCGAAATACCAAAAAACATACAAATAAAAAAAGTATTGCCAACAATTCTGCATCGCACAATGGCTGAGAGATGGCTGAGGACTAATGTCAAAACACAGGATACTCTGCTTTGCTTGGGAAATTTGCCACCGTTGTTTAAATCAAAAGGACGAGTGGTTGTATTTCTCCAAAATCGTTATTTGATCGATGAAGTGGATTTAAATGGATTTTCGCTCCAGACCCGTTTGCGAATTAATATCGAGCGGCTATGGTTGTATCTAAAAATGAGAAATGCAAGTGAATTTATCGTGCAGACGCAAACGATGAAGAAACTTCTAGAAAAAAAAGTAAATGGAATTGTGCCCATTCGAATTCTGCCTTTTTCTAAAAATCCCAGTGGCTACATGCGCAGTAGCTTTAAACGAAAAGAGAGATTAAATAAATTTGACTTTGTCTATGTCGCGTCTGGTGAAGCACATAAAAACCATCGAATTTTATTGCAAGCCTGGTCTCTATTGGCTGCTGAAGGATTGTTTCCGTCACTGTGCCTGACATTGAGTCATGTCAAATTTGACAGCCTATCTCGAGAAATTGAGAGTATGCGCCTGCGCGATGGATTGGCGGTTACCAATGTGGGAGAGTTATCGCATGAAGATATCATGGTGCTTTATGAATCTGCGGGGGCATTAATTTACCCTTCAAAATTGGAATCTTTTGGATTACCTTTGATTGAAGCCAGCCAGCTGGGCTTGCCGATACTGGCGTCAGAATTGGATTATGTAAGAGATTTAATTAACCCCGAACAGAGCTTCGATCCAAAATCCGCCACATCAATTGCTAGGGCCGTAAAAAGATTCATGAAAATCGATGATACTGATGCAGCGGTTGTATTGAATGCCGGTGAATTTATTGGCGAAATTTTACGTTTTGACTACGGCGTCTCGGGGTGACTAATGATGTGCGCTGAAAGGTGCCTTGATGCAAGCGGTAGAATATCTTCCCCAACAGTTGAGCTTGGAAAAATGTCTAAATTGATTGCTCCTTATTTAAGGAGTGCGGGTGTGATTATTTATTCTTCCATCAACTGATGCTCTTGGTGGCAAGTTGAAGGAGTAGGGCTATGTGGAGTCAGGGCCTAGATAGATATCTAAAGGCTCTTTTATATACGCATACGGAATTTTCGTTGACGTATTTTTCCCTTGGCAGGTGGGTGTATGTCGATTTTACTTTGCCTTTGAAAAGAATCTAATGACCAGTAAATTTTTTTTATGGAATTCAATTCCCAATATAATTATTATTGTGGGATTGGTTTTTTATTTGTATAAGAGGAACAGTATTGGTTCGGTTGTAGTGGCCATGTTTTTCTACCTCAGTCTGCATGGGGGATATGCAGTTTTTGCTGCGGCTACTGGCGATGGAATAAATACCCTGAACGCCCTGCACTACGAAAGTAGTGATTTGGGCGTGAAGCTGGTTGGCGCCTGTTTTTTAGCCTATTGCAGTGTTCTTTTGTGGCTGCGCATGAAAAATCCGGTAGAGGCGGTCCGAAGCAGCATTTTTTCCAGGCCAGCTCTCACTCTCTTGCCCATTTTTTTCCTTGCGTGCATGGTCTATGGTGCTGCGAATCTTGCCGAAATGACTTCAGGGCAGTTTTACACGGCTATGAAGGAGTCTATATTTGCCGTCTGCATGTGGGCAGGGGCAAACATATTTGCTATTGTAATAAAACAGGGGCTTGAATACTTTGACTATTGCCGCAAAGACTGGCTCATTGCATTGGGTGTGCTGGGCGTATTGATGATAGGCATTGGTTTTTATGAAATCGTTACTGGAGTGATCTGGGCCGGGACCTATTATTCCTCCGGATTTTCGTATCGAACCAGCGGTACATTGTTTAATCCAAATGTCCTGGGATTCTGGTGCGCACTGGTGGCGGCGCTGATTTCACTGGTATTTCACCTCCAATGGATTTCTCGTCGCGCAACTTTTGGATGCATGATGGCTGTCATCTGTTTGCTTGTTTTGTCCTCCTCCAGAAGCGGGCTCATGCTTTCCATTGTGAATCTCGCGGTAGTTTCCTCAATTCTTTTCCTGAGCAGGAAATTGGTGCAAAAAAATATGTTTGATCAGGTCTGGCCCTTTGGCGCTTTTGTGCTTGCATTTGCTGTTTCCGCCTTAGTTATCGAATCCTCAAGCCCGTCAACGTATCTCGCCGTAAATACCCTTTACGCAAACTTGCAAAGATTTTTGCAGTTGCCTGCTGATATGTTTTGGATATTAATGATAAAAGTCATATTTCCGGTCATGCAAAAAATAGAACCCTTTTTGGCATCTTTTCTTGAATGGTTGCCTCAAAATACTTTGAGCGAAAAAGTCATGAACTCTTTGCCGGCGGTTTTTGGGGATTTATCAAAGAGTATAGAGACAGCTGCTAGTACGCATGAGTCCCGGAAAATAATGGAATCCATAAGTGGCCGAGTATCGTCACAATACACAAGCGATAATTCCTTTGTCTCGATATACGCTATCGGCGGGCCCGTATCGCTTGCGTTCTGGCTGTGTCAGTGGGGTATTCTTTTCTGGATAGGTATCAAAAAAAGCATAACGTCGCCCGGAGTTTTATCCGCCCATGCCTTGGGAGCACTTGTTTTGTGTTTTGCTTCTGGTTTTTTTCTCAGAACCCCACAGCTATTTCCTACCTGGATATTTCTTGCAATGGTGCTGGGCGCCTGCTTGTGCTGGTGGTCAATCGCGAAGGATTCAACCGGATCGAGGCCAGGCAAGCGCCTCAAATTTCCTGAAACAGATAATAGAACGTGCGTATCCTGATCGTTAGCCAATACTTCTGGCCGGAAAGTTTTCGTATCAATGACTTGGTCAAAACCTTGACCGAAAAAGGCATGGAGGTCGATGTACTGACCGGAAAGCCAAACTATCCTGAAGGGCGCATTCATTCCGGCTATCGCATGTGGGGCTGCCAAGTCGAATCCTGGAGTGGGGCAACCCTCTACCGAGTTCCCTTGATCCCACGCGGAGGAAAAGGTGCGCTCCGGCTGGGCGCCAATTATCTTTCGTTCATTTTTTCGGGTCTGCTTGTCGGGCCTTGGCTGTTACGGGGCCGGAGCTACGACGCGATCTTTGTTTATGGTGTCTCTCCCATTTTCCAAGCTATTCCTGCCCTTCTACTGGGCTGGCTCAAGCGGAGCCCCGTGCTTGTTTGGGTGCAGGATTTGTGGCCGGAGAGCTTAAAAGCCACGGGCTACGTTAACAATCCCCGGGTGCTCGCATTTTTTGGGTGGATGGTTGGCCGCGTTTACAGGTGTGCCGACGTGTTATTGGCGCAGTCCCGCGCATTCCTTCCCTTTATCAATGCGCTGGCGCCGGGCAGAACCGTAAGGTATTACCCCAATTCTGTTGACGATACATTCGGTGCGCCTTCCACAGTCGTATTGCCGCAGATCCCGGTGCTCGACCAGGGATTTCCGGTTGTTTTTGCGGGCAACATAGGTGTGGGTCAAGCGGTGGAAGTGATTGTTGAAGCCGCCTGCCTGCTGCAAAGCCACACCGATATCTGCTTTGTGATGATCGGTGAGGGTAGCCGCCGGGACTGGATGTGTGAACAGGTGAAAGTGCGGGGATTGACCAACCTTCATCTGCCGGGGCGGTATCCTGTTGAAACTATGCCCGGTCTGATGCAGAAGGCTGGCGCCTTGCTGGTCTCACTGGCGGATGAACCCATTTTTGCCGCTACAGTTCCCAACAAGGTGCAGGCCTACCTGGCCTCCGGCAGGCCTGTCGTCGCGTCCTTGAATGGAGAAGGCGCACGTGTTATCAATGAGGCTCGGGCTGGTTTGACGTGTCCTGCGGGTGATGCAAGGGCGTTGGCTGCCGCTGTCCTCACGCTGTTTCAAATGTCAGCGGCTGACCGTGCACAGCTTGGCGAGAACGGCCGGCGTCACTTCAGGAATCATTTTGATCACAACGTGCTGACGGATCAGCTGATTGGGCATCTTCAAGCGGCGTCTGACAACCACAGGAAACAACAATGAAAATTCTAGTGCTGGGAGCCAGCGGCATGATTGGAAGTGCCATGGTTCGTGTGCTTGGCGAGAACAGCGCGTGGGAGGTTTTCGGTACCCTGCGATCCGCGGATGCAAAGCGCTTTTTCCTGTCTGCCGTTGCCGGCAAACTGCTGCCCGGCGTAGATATTGACAATCAGGATGCACTTTTGCGGGTCTTCTCAGGGGTGCGGCCGGATGTGGTCATCAATTGCATCGGATTGACGAAACACCACAAGGAATCCGACGATCCCGTCCTGGCGATCCCGATCAATGCCTTGTTGCCTCATCGCATCGCTGAAGTCTGTGCTGTGGCGCGTGCCAGACTGATTCACGTGAGCACGGATTGCGTGTTTTCCGGCTTGAAAGGCTCCTATGTCGAGGGTGACCCTGCGGATGCGCGCGACGTCTATGGAAAGACAAAGTTTTTGGGTGAAGTGGATTATCCGCATGCCGTTACCCTACGCACATCCACCATTGGCCATGAATTCCAAAGCACCCATGGGCTCCTCGAATGGTTTTTGTCGAAGGAAGGAAAATGCAAGGGTTTTGAGCGAGCCATTTTTTCCGGCTTGCCGAGTACGGTGTTTGCACAGGTTGTGCGCGACGTAGTGATTCCACGCACGGATCTTTCCGGCTTGTATCATGTCGGGGCCGAAGCCATTAACAAATATGAATTGCTACGCCTGATCGCAAAGGTTTATGGCAAGTCAATAGAGGTAATTCGTGATGAGTCCTTCGCGATTGACCGTTCCCTGGATTCCGAACTTTTCTCCCGGAAAACCGGTTACATCGCACCTTCATGGCCGGAGTTAATTCAATCCATGTACGCATCACGATAATGCGAGAGTCAAATCATGTTCGATAACAAAGTATTAATGATCACAGGCGGTACGGGCTCTTTTGGCCATGCCGTGCTGAAGCGTTTCCTGTCAACCGATGTTCGGGAAATCCGGATCTTCAGCCGCGATGAAAAAAAACAGGAGGAGATGCGGCTCGGCCTGAACAATGAAAAGCTCAAGTTCTACATCGGCGATATCCGCAATTACGGCAGCATTCTCCAGGCGATGAAGGGTGTGGACTACGTATTCCACGCGGCGGCACTCAAACAGGTGCCTTCATGCGAGTTCTATCCGATGGAGGCTGTGTTAACCAACGTTATTGGCGCTGAAAATGTCATGAATGCCGCCATCGAGAAAGGAGTGGAGCGCGTGGTGGTGCTCAGTACGGACAAGGCGGTTTATCCCATCAATGCCATGGGCGTGTCAAAAGCCATGATGGAGAAATTGATGGTGGCGAAGGCGCGCATGCAAAATGAGGGCGAAACCGTGCTCTGCGCAACGCGCTACGGTAACGTGATGGCTTCTCGCGGCTCTGTCATTCCCCTGTTTGTCTCTCAACTGCAGGAAGGCAAGCCTCTCACGATCACCGACCCCGGCATGACCCGCTTCCTCATGTCGCTCGACGATTCGGTGAACCTGGTGCTGCATGCGTTTGAGCATGGTAAACAGGGCGACATTTTTGTCCAGAAAGCGCCAGCTTCAACGGTTGCGGACCTTGCTCAGGCGCTGATTTCGTTGTTTCCGGGGAAAAGCTCGGTGCGTACCATCGGCACCCGCCACGGCGAAAAGCTTTATGAAACCCTGGTGTCCAGGGAGGAGATGGCAAGGGTGGATGACATGGGCGACTACTACCGCATCCCGGCTGACAACCGGGACCTCAACTACGCCAAATACTTCAGCGATGGGGAAGAGAAAATTTCCCATCTTGACGATTACACATCGCACAACACCCAGTTGCTGGATGTTGCGCAGATCAAAACCCTGCTGAAAAAGCTGGACTTCATTCAGGAAAAACTCAATGCTTAAGGTCATGACGATTGTTGGTACACGTCCGGAGCTCATCAAGATGAGCCGCGTGATTGCTGAGCTCGACAAGCACACCCGCCATGTGCTGGTACACACAGGTCAGAATTACGATTACGAGCTCAACCAGATCTTTTTCGAGGATCTACAGATCCGAAAACCCGACTATTTCCTGGGTGCGGTCGGCGAGACGGCGGCCCAGACCATTGGGCAGGTGATCATCAAGGCGGACGAGGTGTTCGAGAAGGAAAAACCGGATGCGGTATTGCTTTATGGCGATACCAATTCCTGCCTCGCGGTGATCTCGGCGAAGCGGCGCAAGATTCCGGTCTTCCACATGGAGGCGGGAAACAGATGCTTCGACCAGAGGGTGCCTGAAGAGTTGAACCGCAAGGTTCTGGATCACCTCAGCGACATCAACCTCGTTCTGACCGAGCACGCGAGGCGGTATTTGATCGCGGAGGGTATCCGCCCTGAAACCATTATTAAAACCGGCTCTCACATGGATGAGGTCCTGAAGCATTACATGCCGGGCATAGAGGCATCGGATGTGCTGGGACGCCTTGGCCTCAAATCCAAGCAGTTTTTTGTAGTCAGTGCGCACCGGGAAGAAAATGTGGACACGTCGGAAAATCTCCGCGATCTGGTCACAACCCTGAACCTTCTCGCCAGTACCTACGGGTACCCCATCATTGTTTCCACCCATCCACGCACACGCAAGCGACTGGATGCGTTGGAGCTGACCGACATCGACCCCTTGATCGATTTTGCGAAACCATTCGGCTTCTTTGATTTTGTCAAATTGCAGATGGAATCGATGTGTGTGATTTCAGACAGTGGCACCATCACCGAAGAAGCCTCATTGCTGAATTTGCCGGCCATAACGATCCGTTATGCGCACGAGCGTCCTGAAGGCATGGACGAGGGTATTCTGATCATGTGTGGGCTCAAGTCGCAGGAAGTTCTGGATGCGGTAAAGGTGGTATGTGAGCAATCTGCCGAACACGGGCCGATGCGCCCGGTTGCGGACTATGCGTCTGCGGACGTATCGCGAAAAATTGTTCGTTTGGTACTCAGTTATACGGGTTATATCAACCGCGTTGTCTGGCGCAAATGACGCCCGTTTCCCTGTTTGCCTGATGAAGCGTTTGTTTGACCTGTCGCTGGCAGTTCTGGCGATATGTATTTTCGCTTTGCCGCTACTGTTGTTGGCCTTGGCAGTCAAACTGACGTCTCCGGGTCCTGTCCTGTACTGGTCGGACCGCGTGGGATGGCGGAACATGATTTTCAGGATGCCGAAGTTCCGCAGCATGAAAACTGGGACGCCTGCGGTCGCGACCCATTTACTTGCTGATGCGAATAGTTATCTCACGCCGATCGGCAGCTTTTTACGGAAAAGCAGCTTGGATGAATTGCCCCAGTTATGGAGTATCGTCAAGGGCGACATGAGTTTTGTCGGACCCCGGCCAGCATTGTTTAATCAGCATGATTTGATCGAATTGCGCACGCGCAATGGTATTCATAATCTGTTGCCAGGTCTGACAGGGTGGGCTCAGGTCAATGGACGCGATGAGTTGCCAATACCGCAGAAAGTGGCGCTTGAGATTGAATATCTGAATAAAAAATCTTCCTGGTTGGACCTGAAAATTATCTGCTTGACATTTTTAAAGGTTTTGAGAAGAGACAATGTCATGCACTAGGATTATGATTTTTCGTAAATTCCATTTGAGCGTTTTAAATCAATGAAAGGTGCCGGCATGAGTAATCTGGTTGAAATTCAAAGTCAAATTGAAAAACTGCAGAAACAGGCAAGTGAGATCAGATCCCGTGAGTTTGATAAAACGGTGCAGGAAATACGGGCCATGATGGACGCATTTGGCATTACCGTCAAAGACCTCAGTTCCGGAAAATCGCGTGGCGCAAAGAGCAAGTCAAAGAAGGTGGCCGCGACCCGTGTGGGCGGGCCAGGCAAAAAGAAAAGCACTTCTGTACTGGCAGCAAAATACCGGGGGCCGGCTGGTGAAACCTGGAGTGGGCGTGGCTTGACGCCTCGCTGGTTGGCCGCTTTGTTGGCTCAAGGCAAAACAAAAGAAGAGTTCGCCGTCAAAAGCTAGTGTGAATCAGAGGGCAGGTCAGGGGGATCAATGCAGAGCAGAATTTTGGGCTGGCCACGGGCGGCCAAGCTGGCGGTGGTTATTGCGGTCGACATTGTTCTGGCATTGCTCTCCACCTGGATAGCTTTCACGCTCCGGCTGGATGAATTGCATTCGCCGAGCGGCGCGCAATGGTGGGTTTATGGGCTTGCGCCGTTGCTGGCCATTCCTGTATTCGTCAAGTTTGGTCTTTACCGGGCCATTTTCAGGTACACAGGGCAGGCGGCGTTAAAGGCCACCGGGCAAGCCGTGGTGGTGTTCGGCATGGCTTTTACGGCCGTGTTGGTATGGCAGCAGTGGCCGGGTGTGCCGCGTAGCCTGGGTGTGTTGCAGCCCCTGATCTTTTTGCTGCTGGTCGGGGCCAGCCGGGCCTTGGCTCGATTCTGGCTGGCGGGTCTGGGCGGCGCACAAAGGCAGGCCGAAGGGCGCCTCCTGATTTACGGCGCGGGCACGGCGGGTGTGCAAACAGCTTCGGCGATGGGCATATCGAGGCAATTTTCCCTGCTGGGTTTTGTCGATGATGACGCGGCCAAGGTCGGCCGCAGCATCAACGGTGTACCGGTGTTCGCCCCGCCGGAAGTGCCTGGCTTGGTGGCCCGGCTAGGCGTGACGGACATTTTGCTGGCTTTGCCCAGCTCCTCACGCGAACGGCGCAACCGGATCATCGATAGCCTGCGCTCGGTGCCGGTTCATATTCGCACTCTACCGGGCTTGGCCGATCTGGCCACGGGGCGCGTCACGGTGCAGGATTTCAAGGAACTTGACATTGAAGATCTGCTGGGCCGCGACACGGTGCCGCCCAACACGGACTTGCTAGCTCGCAATCTGGCGGACAAGGTCGTTCTTGTGACTGGCGCGGGTGGAAGCATCGGCAGTGAGTTGTGCCGGCAGATTCTGGCGGAGCACCCTCGCCAGTTGCTATTGCTGGACCACAACGAGTTTGGTCTTTACAGCATTCACCAGGAATTACAGGGCTTGTGCACGGCCCAGGAGTTGGGTTGCGATCTGGTGCCGCTTCTGGGAAGTGTGGCCAGCCCCCCGCGCTTGCAGGAAATCTGTCGCACCTACAGACCTGCGACGGTTTACCATGCGGCGGCCTACAAGCATGTGCCCATGGTGGAGTCCAATCCGGCAGAAGGCATTGCCAATAATGTGTTCGGTACGCTCAACATGGCGCGCGCCGCGATGGAGAGCGGAGTCGCCCAGTTCATACTGGTGTCTACCGACAAGGCTGTGCGCCCCACAAACGTCATGGGAGCCAGCAAGCGCATGGCCGAACTTGTTTTGCAGGTCTTGGCTGGGCAAGCCGGAGAATCGGCCACATGTTTTGGCATGGTTCGCTTCGGGAACGTGCTAGGGTCCAGCGGCAGTGTGGTTCCCCTGTTTCGCAGGCAGCTTGCCGGTGGCGGCCCGTTGACGGTAACGCACCCGGAAGTCACCCGGTATTTCATGACCATTCCCGAGGCGGCCCAGCTGGTGCTGCAGGCCGGTGCCATGGCTCGGGGCGGCGAAGTGTTTGTGCTGGACATGGGTGAGCCCGTCAGAATCATGGATCTGGCCCGCCGCATGGTGGAGCTGTCTGGGCTGAGCGTGCGCGACGAAGTCAATGTGGGCGGTGATATTGAAATTGCCATCACGGGTTTGCGACCCGGTGAAAAACTGTACGAAGAGTTGCTGATTGGCGACAACCCGTCGCCCACCACACACCCGCGCATCATGAAAGCGCATGAAGATTACCTGACCTGGCCCGTCCTCGAAGTGCACTTGCAGACACTGCGACGTGCCGCTGATAGCAGCGATGTGCCCGCCATCAAGGCCGTGCTTCGGGCATGTGTCCACGGTTATGGCGAGCAGGCTACCCAATTTACGTGAATTCCCCGATTTTGCGGGTATGCGGCACAATTTGATTCCCCACTAAAAATTCCCGCAATGAGCCATTCTTCCTCCCCCGACCCCGACCTCTCCCACGTAGGCCCGCGCGACAAGGCCGAAATTCTGGCGCAGGCGTTGCCCTACATCCGCAAGTTCCACGGCAAGACGCTGGTCATCAAGTACGGCGGCAATGCCA
>CAZCXZ010000072.1:0-17402 GCA_964502705.1 Uncultured Candidatus Berkiella sp.
AAAAAAAACTGTCTGATCAGTATGGATGTGTCAGATCAAATTTGGTTTTTTACATCTTATACCTGATTTAATAAGGTTTTAAGAAACCCCGCAATAAACCAGTTTTGCATTTCTTTACTTTTGTTTTGCGTAGCCAGCTGTAATCGATAGAGCGCCAACACACAGAAGATAGGGTGCAATTTTAATATTTGCAGATATGTGCTGTTCAATTCATCGATTGATGCCACATCTAGCCAGCACGACAAACACTGCTGCTTGATCTTTTCTAAAATACCTTCATTTAATTCTAGTTTGTAACGTCTCGCGCAACTCTGTAAATGTGAGGCAATTGAGAAAAACGGATGCGCAATGATACTCTCACCCCAGTCTATAATAGAGATTTGTTGCGTTTGTTCATTGATGATTAAGTTATTTTCATTAAAGTCACCATTTACCAGCGTTTCTTTGATTTTATTTTCAGCCAGAACATGACACAGCGATTCAATATTGGGCACTAAGCTAACAAGCTGCTCGATTTCGCCAACGGTGAGCCCTTCTTGAAGCAATATATCTTTCTTGTCTAGCAGTTCAAGATAAAGTTTAGGAATGCGGTTAAGGCGCCAATCTGGAATATCAATGGTCTTTAAAGCATCAATATTATTCTCAAATGAACGTAAAATGTTGACATAAGAGGATATCCCCTGAACAAGCAGTTTATCGTCAATTATTCCGTTAAATTTAGTACGCAAGGAATAGTCTCCACAGCTATTCATTATGAAGCAATTTAACGCAGAATTTTCACAAATAATTTTAGGCGTATAGCTGTGTAGCGTATTATTTTGAATCGCTCTAATAATTTCAGTCTCAATAAATAAATCAGCGGGTGTTTGTTTCAAATAGAAACCACCCTTTGATGTTGCAAATCGAACGACAGTAGACCAAGGTGTTTCTACTACAATACTAGGTGCAGCAGTTATTTCGTATCCATGCGAAGTAAGTTCTTGCGAACCCCATTTAATGATTGTGCTTGAGTGATTCATCATCATATCCCCACTTCACTCAACAGCCAGTAATCTACAGCGCCAATCTTCGATAAGACTTGTTTCTGCGTTGATTAAATATTCTTGTGTAAACGTTGAAACATACTCTGATTGACAATGCTTGTCAAAAGCTTCTTTAAATGTCGATTAAGTACATTGGTGCTTGAATTATAATGGTTATCACTTACTTCACGTAGATCAACTTGTTCAACATCTGCTGCTAAAAGTTCTAATAAATGCGTTATTTAATTGCTGACTGCATAGAATCTCGTAGTTCAAGCATCGGTTTATCAAAAGTAGAAACTTTAATGAGACCTACTCTTGGAAATTCAAAGTCGATAATGATATACAGTGTAAAAACCATGATTGATACATATCCTATTCCATGTAACCAATTGGTTTGTTTGGTACCTGCTAAACTATAACCTAAAAAGAAGCTACAACATCCCAACAACACCATTAACGTAATGTAAATAACGATCGGTGGGTGCGTTATTAAGGAAATATTATGCGCGGTTGCGACATCAAACATGTTGTTAAGTGAAGGAAGCATAACCACGCCTAAAACAGATGAATTCGATTTCTTGGTTTCATCGATTGCAAGCTGCCAAATTTTGTTTTGAAGGTTTGCAGCATTATTCAAAGCGATTTGTGATGCTTCGATGTCTGGAAGTTTGTGATTCACATTTATTCGTTGATTGATATATTCAACAAAATATTCACGCATTTTAACCTGCGTGCTTAGCTCGAATAAATCCACTCGAAGCCAAGCCGTACCGATAGCATTTACTTCGCTCACAATATGTTCTCGTCGTGCATCAAAGCGTTGAGATGCACCATGAAATGTAAAAGCAATCAACAACCCTAAGAGTGCGAGGATTGTGCCTTCAATTTGACCAACGCCAATTTTGGCCCCTTGAGGGTCATTCGCGATATGCTTATTACCTATTCTTCTACCCCACTCAAGGAAGATGAGCAGAATGCAAAATAATACGAATGCGGCTATTAATAACCCTACTTGGTATTTCATATTGAATATACTTAACAACCAATGATTTTAATCTATAGATACAGTTTCTGTTCAATTAGTTCATGATGTTACCTATAAATAGCTGAGTTTAAATACAGCTTACTAAGGCTTTTAACCTATTTATTGTTGAATTACTTTCAATTTTCTTTGTAAGTATTTCTGCAAAATAAGCGCATGACTATATTCTATATCTTTAGCAGCAAAAACCAGGGTAATGATTTTTCGTCTAGACTGCAGTAAAGCAAGTACGACATCTTTGTTTTTATTTAGCTCTTTTATATAACTTTTTTTAAACTCAAGCCACCTCATGGGATCGTGACCATACCATTTCCGCAGTTCAGTGCTAGGTGCAATATCCTTTAACCACAAATCTATATGAACAGATTCTCTTTTTACGCCACGTGGCCATAGTCTATCAACCAAAACTCTAAAACCATCTGACCTTTCTGTAGGTTCATAGGCTCTTTTCAGCTTAATTATCATAAAATATCCTTTTTAATGTTCTGTTAATCAACTTAGCATACCTCTATGTCAATATCATTTATTGAGTATTGATTTCTATAGGTCCACTCGTCTATTTACTAAGCCTTGCTGTCTTAATCGAATCTAACCTCTGGACTATTATCCTCCATTTTTCAAATACTTATCGACAATTTAAACAATAAACTCATCTTTTTTCTTATATCAAGGATCCTTTGTTTTTATTAAAATTTCTATAGTCAATGGTTACGTAGGGTTATGTCGTGGAAGCAATCATAAATGAGCTTTTAGCTATATTGAGTGTTATTTCGTTGCAGCATGCACTAATTGCTGGAGCACTCATGCTTACTACAGTGGTATGTTATGTTTCAGAAAAGCGAGCGTTGAGACGAAATATAGATAAACAACAGCTCCTCAAACAATTAAAACAAGTTTTAAGCTGTTATAGCACATATGGTTGCTCTGATGCTCACCGCTTCCCAAATTGCCTTCCTGATGATAAACGTGATGAAATTCTTGCGCGTTATGAAAATATACCCATGCATAAACTGCGCTATGAAGCGGAAGCAAATAAAAGTGCAGCTATTACTTCTGGTAAGCATTATAGCGATTATCTAATTGGTAAATTATCGAAGTTAATTGATCAAGCAACGTCGGGCTGCTGCACAACACTCGCTATTTCAGCCACGCAAAAGCTTCTTAAACTGATTGATGAAACATTGCCTGGCCATCGTATCGAAATGGTTACCAGCGCTCATGGTATGGGTTCACATTGTTTTATCCTTTTTGATAGAGCAGGCGCAAGCTCTGAAGGTCTGAGTGGCACAAAAGCGACTGATGACGTTTCGTATCCCAATCTGGATGATTGGGGAAATAACCTTCTCATTATTGATCCATGGGCACAAAGCCTGGGACATGGAAATGGTGTCTATTCTGTAGAAAACTATCCTTTTCCCTATTATCTTTCTAATTTAACGCAAACCTATGATAGTCATGTTGATCACGTTACAACTGCTAGCTCTTCTAATGAACAACACCAGCGCTTTAGTCCTTAGCACTTTAATGCTATTTCAACCACGCCATTAGGTTCAAACATCGCCATAAAATCCTTATACATCACTTGTCGGTTGGTTCCACCGGCAGTGCTTAATATTAACTCATGACCATAAATAGCAATATCTTCTACGATTCTCTCACAACGATAATACGCTATGCGATCTTTATTAACAGCAACCTCTCCATAACCGTGATAGAACCATTCTTCTTCTTGCGGTTCATTCCAAACATTCGCAATACCTGCGCCAATAAACATCAAATCGCGCTCAATTGATGCCATGATAGGTGCATCCCAATCGACAATATAGAGTCTATCGTTATGATCGATTAATACATTTCCACCATGTATATCTGAATGGCAAAGAACGAATTTAGCGGATTGTTCTTGAAGTTGTTGGGCCAATTGTTCAGCACGATTAACCAACTGATGAATAACGCCATGATTAGCCTTCATGAATTGACGCAATTTCAACCCAATCTCGTCAGTCTCTCGCTCTGCCTCCATTTGAAGATAAAGTTCTCGAACGGCTATTCGCCACTGTGGCGAATACGTTTCAGTACGGATCTGATTCTGGATTGATAATGGTATATCCATTTCATGAACTTGCCTTAGCGCTTTGCCGAGTGACACCCATTGGGCATCCGTGAGGTTCTGATCAAAACCATTATGCCCTTCAATAAAGGGATAAACCGTGAGGCTAAAATCATCAATAAATTGTGTAGCATATCCTTGGGTGGTATACAGAGGCGGAATAATCTGTGAGATCCCAGCATCGAACATTATTCTCGTTAATGCCGCACTCAGCTCAAAATGATGACCCCGTTTTAACTTGATGAAATAGGATGCTTGATCACTTGCTGTTGCTTTATATACCCAGGCGTTGTTATCTGCGCCCCAGGGAAGAAAAGCCAATGTTGTCACTTTAATCCCAAAATTTGCGTTTATACAATCTATAATACGTTGGTCGAATAAAGTCGGTTTCTCTTTCATTTCAGATTTAACTCTTTCACAATACATGACAAAATTAAGAAAACTTACAAATAATGTTCTCAGTGTATTTAATATCTGTACAACATTCAAACATAGCGTATAATGTTCAGACTATCGATGGTGTCATCAAGGTTTAACATGAGCAAAGATACTTACGTTGAAGAAAACGTGCCCTTATTTGAAGCCATATATGGTAAAGGATTAATTTCTTTAGGCGGTTTTCAAGCTATCAACAGTATGTTTGAAGGTCTTGAACTACGCAACAAAACCCTACTCGATGTGGGCTCAGGGATTGGGGGCATGGTTTATCATCTTGCAGAGAAATATCGCTGTAATGCGATTGGGCTCGAAATCCAGACGTGGATGGCTGATTACGCTATGAGGCACGCTCCGCAAAGCATAAAGAATCTTGTGAATTTTATCACCTATACGCCAGGCGGCATTATCCCTGTTAACGACCAAAGCGTTGATATTTGCTGTAGTAAAGGTGTTTTAACTAACGTTGAAGACAAGCTTACATTGTTTCGTGAATTATACAGAATTCTCAATCAACAAGGCCAAATCGTGTTAATCGATTGGCTTGTGCCCGATTCAATTGGGCCAAAATATAATCGTTTAAGGCTGGGAGATCTGTCTTTTAAAGAAACGCCATCCAGCTATTCTTCAATCCTTGAAAGCGCAGGCTTTCACCACATACAATTTATTGATAAAAGCCAAGCGTATTTAGAATATGTAGCCGAGCTAGATGCCCTGTATCATTCTGTAGCACACCAAAAATCCTTTGAAAATATCATTAGCGATTCGCTTCGGCATGACCTCATTCAGGCTAATAAGGATTTAAAAAAATCCATTGAATCGGGCGAACAGCTTTCTATGCGTATCTTAGCCAATAAGTAGGAGACACAATGCGTTATCGGTTTTATCGTATTCATAAGTATGTCTGTTTTGAACTTGCAGAGTTCGATCATGCAGTGGCCACAACTGATTTTGCAGATGCAAATGCATGCGACAAACTCAAAGAGAAATTTGCCAATCTAACAGGCATGTTAAAGCATCATGCTGAATACGAAGATATGCATATTCATGAATTCTTACGACAAAAATCTAGCCACTTACAGAATACGCTTGAAAAAGAACATCAGGAACACGAAAAGGCATTCCATGATCTTGCTGAACAGCTCGAGAAGATTGTCGTAGCACAAACACATTCTCAAAAAATCATCCTCGGCAATGATTTTTATTTAGCATATCGGCTATTTTACAGTGAAATGTTAAAACATTTGTATGATGAAGAAAGAATCCTACTACCTGAACTACAAGCTTTATATTCAGATGCGGAATTAGCGAAACTTCAAGCCAAAACGTATCAAAAAATGACACCTGAACAAATGCTTGGCATGTTACATGTATTTTTTCCGCATGCCAATCCTGAAGATATGATGTTTTTCACCAATGAAATGAAAGCCGCTGAACCAGAAAAATTTAAATTCGTTTGGGAACAGTTACCTGATAAATATAAAAAACTCATTCACAACGATTCATGAAAAGGCGGCTATACCGCCTCTTCGCATGCTGGCTCTATTTCTCTTTGCAGCTCTTCAATTGCTTCGTCTTTAGGCGCTAGTTTTAGTGATTCATTAATCATCTGATGCGCTTTGGTATAATCTCCTAGCGCCTGATAGGCAAGCGTTAGGTTAAAATAGGTATCTTTGTCTTTTCCGTAATAGTTTAATGAATGTTGATAAAACTCAATTGCCTTTTCGTTAAAACCCAGATTATAAAGCGTGGATCCTATCGCGAATGGAAGATCGTGTGATTTTTCGAGTTTAAAGAAATAACGCCATGCACGATCAAGACCGTTTAAGATGCTCTGTTGCAGATTGATTGTCGTTTCAGCGTTTTCCAGTTTTTCAATGATTTGTTCATGATAATCATAAAATATATTGGGATCCCATTCTGCCAAATTCAAAATATTGACAATCGACTCTACCGTTTTAAACGTAGTAATAGGCTCATCGTCGATATAACATATATCAAACAAATCTTGCGGACTAAAGCACGATAAACTATTGGTAAAGGCATAAGTCGTATTCGGGATCTGATAGTTTGCATGAAAGATAAAGTTTGCCACTTGGAAACCTGCGCCTTTATCACCCATTAATAATGATTTACCATCACAAAGTTCTGTGTAACGTCTAAGAGCATCAAAATTAACCATCATAGATACAGAACCATGGAAGGAAATATCAGGATCTTCCTCGTCTTCAAATAGCTCTTTATCGGTTACACCTTTGTCTGAAACTAAAAACATCACCGGCCCTTGGGTGAACTGTTTGAAGTTTTCAATACACTGAAAAGCACCTATCGGTATTAAAAAGGCAGCATTTTCACATTCGGTTTCATAGGCTTGCAGTATTTGATTTAAGATAGGATTCTTATCATAATAATTCGTACTAATCGGGTGCTTAATAAAAGCGTACTCAGCATCTTTAAAATAATTTTTCAGCTCGCCCTTTTCGATTTTATCTTGATTTTTAATAACCAATTCAACTTCATGCATTTGATGATTAATCACTTGGAATGCATCATGTGCTAGCGTATCGAAAATGTAGTTGCCAATTACAAACAATGGCTTATTAATGGTATGGGCTTTAATGTGCTCGCCTGAAATGGCTAATTTTATCTCGGTATCTTGGCTTGCATTATAGACGGCAACATCCAACAAACCTTCATCCATGAAAGGCTTCAAAGCATGGTGTGCTTGCCATGTTTCTAGGCTCTTTTCACTGATGTCTGTCATGATGTACTTTAGCCATTTTGTAGGCCAGCCAAAGACTGCAAAAGCTTGTCTCAAGTTTTCGAGTAAGTAGAAAGAAAGTCGACCATGACCTGCACCTATTTCGAGAATATAAAATGGTGAATGATCTGAAGGTTTACCGTGCGCTAAAATATAATCCTGTATTTGTGCGATGATTAGCTTGGCGTAATTATTTGCTAAATACGTATTGTTAGTGATTTGCTGCGGCACAACCTCCTCTTCCCAAACCTCTGTTCCCAGTTGTGCGTAATATTCATGCATGCGCTGCCATAAAATAGAGTTTGAGAGTGATGTCATAATGCTTATCTTTATGTGGTGAATAAGGGAATACTAACTAACATAATCATTTAAATTAATCAAGCAAGATTTGTGTTAAGCTAATTGTCTTGGTTGGTCATCAGCTTAAAGCGCGCTTTCATGTGACAGGCTCGTTATCATTGATGACAAGACACCGAGCGACAAAAAGTAGCAAATACACTGAATATTTTTAGTTGTTAACAGCATGCGAAACTTAATTAGCTGGATATTTTTTGAAAGAAAAAGGTTATTTGCGAATATCAGCAAATAACCTCTTGCATACTAGGACTTGATCGGGGTGCATTTTAACTTATCTTCATGCTTCTGGCAGGTACCGGTAAATTTGGTATCGTTTTCAATATACATGCAGTTATCGGCTTCCTTGCTCTCTTTGCAAGCATCTAATGCAGTATGGCTAATATTTTCCTCAGGCTTAGTAGCGTCGGTTGCGAAAGCGTTACTTGCCACACCACAGAGTGCACCCATAATAGATAAGGCTATAAGCTTCTTTTTTAACATAATTGACCCCCGGTAAATATAAAGATAATGCTCACTCATGGATTAGCGTAGTTCAACTAAGTGAGAACCTCCAAAAATTGAACATAAACAGTTATAAATATGAATATACACTGTTTTCTGCTTGTCTTAATTTTTAGAATACTACCTAACATAGTCTATTCTTATATAAAGAATAATGGGTAACGTATGGACTGATGACATGAACAGGGAGCCAGGATCCCCTTGAAAGCTATTTTGGCGATAAAACAGCTTCTTGTTTTAGCGATAATGTTTATCATTGTCGCAGTATGTTTTATTGCGGGCCAAAATTACGGATTCATCGGGATTAGTATCATCGGCCTGCTAGTCGCCGTCAATGTTTGCTTAGGCTATTTCCTCGGCAAATCAACACCCAAAGATGACATTCAGGCAGTGCCAAGCACGAATC
This sequence comes from Uncultured Candidatus Berkiella sp., assembly GCA_964502705.1. GTDB lineage: Bacteria > Pseudomonadota > Gammaproteobacteria > Berkiellales > Berkiellaceae > Berkiella. Next base: position 8,638 of record CAZCXZ010000072.1, read on the forward strand.
AAAATCGGCTTCAAATTCAACTTGAAGCCGCACAACAGCAACTGATTGAGCAAGAAAAGATGGCTTCAATTGGCATGTTGACAGCAGGTATTGCGCATGAAATCAAAAACCCGCTTAATTTTGTTAATAACTTTTCAGATATGACGGTCGAACTGGTTGATGAATTAAGGGAAGAACTCGACAAAGTGCAAAACCTTGATGCCTCACAAAAAGACTCTATTCACGGGATTGTTGAAGATATTGGTACGAATTGCAAAAAGATCAATGAACATGGCAAGCGAGCAGAATCGATTATCAAAAACATGCTGATTCAAACACGGGCTTCTGAGATTCAGAAAGAGTTAGTGGATATGAATAAGCTCTTAGATGAATATTTAAATTTAGCTTACCATGGATTAAGAGCCCAAAATAATAAATTTAACGCTAAACTGGAAAAGCAGTTTGACCCTACTCTACCTAAGGTGACGGCTTCACAGCAAACAATGGGGCGTGTTTTTTTAAATATTATTAATAATGGCTTATATGCAGCTAATGAAAGATCAGAACAATATGCTGCTAAATTACTCAACACCATTTTTATGCCTACGATAACAATCACTACTACGCAAGATGATCAATACGTTATTATTAAAATCAAAGACAATGGCAATGGCATTCCAGAGGCCGTGCGTGCAAAAATTTTCGAGCCATTTTTTACCACGAAACCTGCTGGACAAGGTACGGGTTTGGGGCTGCCTATTTGTTACGATATTGTTACCAAAGAGCATGGTGGACAATTGCAATTGATATCTAAAGAAGGTGAGTTTTCAGAGTTTATCATTATGCTACCAAAAGATAAGGCTTAGGTTGATGGGTCCTGCTATGGAAAATAATGAAATAAGTACAAAAATTTTAATTGTTGATGACGAGCCCGATGTTGAGGTTCTCATGAAGCAACGGTTTCGCCGCCAAATTCGCGAAAATAAATTTGAATTATTTTTTGCACATAACGGTATTGAAGCACTTGAGCAATTAAAAAACGATTTCGAAATTCGTCTGGTTATCTCTGACATCAATATGCCAGAAATGGATGGCTTGACACTACTTAAAAACATAAATGAAAAATACCCAGCCGTTATTCCGATCATCGTGTCAGCTTATGGGGATATGAATAATATTCGTGCAGCAATGAATTTGGGTGCTTTTGACTTTGTTACCAAACCGATTAATTTTGATGATTTAAATGTAACCATCGATAAAACCCTGAGTCATATCCAAAAATTATTAGATGCACAAAAAACCCGTTCCAGACTAGATGGAATATTGCATGAACTTAATGTAGCAAGCGAAATTCAACAATCAATTTTACCGCGTAATTTTATTAACGATACCAATATTGAAATGTTTGCTAAGATGGCTGCAGCAAAAGAGATTGGTGGTGATTTTTATGATTTCTTTTGGTTAGATGATGAAAAAAGTAAACTCGGCATCGTGATTGCTGACGTTTCAGGTAAAGGGGTACCCGCCGCTTTATTTATGACTGTTTCTAGAACATTGATTAGAGCACATGCTTATAATCACATTGGCTCACCGGGTGAATGTTTAACCAAGGTAAATGCCGCGCTTCATAAAGACAATACCAATGTCATGTTCGTAACAACCTTTTACGCAATACTGGACATTAAGACAGGCAATTTAAGCTACACTAACGCGGGCCATAATCCGCCCAGTATTATCCGCAAGAATGCACCGCTCGAAAGTATGACAAAAATACATGGCATGGCGTTGGCTGTAATGGAAGATTTAGTTTATAAAGAAGATCACATAACATTAAATCCTGGCGATACCCTCTTCTTATATACAGATGGTGTGACTGAGGCTGAAAATAATCAAGGTACTTTATTCGGCAACGAGAAGTTAGCTTCGAGTCTTGATCAGTATCGAAATTTGGCAGCCAGCGAATTAATCAATACAATTAGATCAGATATCGTAACTTATGCGAATGGATATCCACAAAGCGACGATATCACAATGCTTGCAATACGATATTTAGCTGGCAACCAAACTTAGGGGATGGAATGCAACTTATGACAAGTCAACACCTTACATTGCATTTTGCAAACAACGCTGAAGAAGCGCCCCGCATCGCCAGAAGAATTGAATATTTTCTGCACGATAAGAAGGTTAGCGATTCAATTATCAACAAAATTCTTTTGTGTGTAGATGAATTAATCACCAACATTATTGCGCATGCTTACAATGACAAACAAGAACACGCCGTATTATTAGACTGTAAAGTGATCGATGGACGGATCGAACTTGAATTACGAGATGATGGTGTGCAATTCGATCCAACCACACAAACAAGACCCGACGTTAAACTCTCACTTGAAAATAGAGATATCGGCGGCTTAGGGATTCACTTGGTAATGACTTTGATGGATAAAGTTGAATACCAACGTGAAGGCGATTTTAATGTGTTAAAAGCAAGCATTTCAACAAATAGCTGAGGATGACTTATGGAAATCACAGAAGATAAAATTGATGGCCAGGTAGTGATCTCCCTAAGTGGCAGAATCGATAGCACTGCTGCAGTGGAGTTTGAAGAAAAATTAATCGAGATCATCGACAAAGGCAAGAACACGATGATCATTGATTTCCTTCGCATACAGTTCATCAGTAGCGCAGGACTTAGAGTATTGCTACTCGCAGCCAAAAAGGTAAAGCCTTATGGTGGTAAGATTGTATTATGTGATATGTCTAAAGATGTCAGAGAAGTGTTTGATATCAGTGGTTTTTCATCTATATTCGATATTCAAGATAATGTCACTAGTGCAGTAGAAGCTATCAAAAAAGCCAACTAATTCTACTCTCATAAAAAAAAGCGCATGATGCGCTTTTTTTTTGCCTATTGTTAAGCGTTAACCCTTATTTTTGGGCTTGTCTCTTTTAGGTAATATGTCTTTACCCTTTTGTTCTAAGTCTTTAAAAAATTTCATTGCTTTGTCTTTACTATCCTTTATCGCTGTTTGTTCTTCAGGATCAATTTTTGCTGAAACAATCTTAGCGCGCACTCTTACAGAATCACCACTTCGGGGTGGTCTTGGCGGTGGTGATTGTGGTGGCTCATTGGGCAATGCGCCTCTGACCTGCGATCCCATTACTACTTTTTCACCCTTATCTACTTGTGGCGCTACTGGCTGCCATGGTTGAGTTTTTGGTGCATCATCAGTTGTTTGCACCAAAGGTAGTTCCGATTCAGATAAACTCTTTCTCTGTTCAACCAGAGGCTCTTTTTTGCCTGTCAACCGTCCAAACCAGCTGGGGATGGTTTTGGTAAAGAAATCTCTAACCCTAGGAAGTGCTGTTTTGGTTACCCAATCACCAAACGCTTTAAACCCTGAAGTTATTCTGGAACCAATAGATTCTATACTCGCTGAAACGTTAATATCACTTGCTGATGTTTTAGCTGCTGACTGTTTAACTTCACGTGAGGGTATTTCAGCATGCTGTGCAGCCAAAGCTAATGCATGTTGTGGATAGATTTGATCAAAGGTTTTGTTATAGTGAGGTTCACCTTTAGCATTGGTCGCGTTAACCCCCATCATATCAATTTTAACACCGCCAGACGTTGCAGCTATCGCTTGCATGGCTAATTTCATTTCAACATCTGGCGCACCTTTTGACATTCGAGCTAACCAAGGCCCAAAGGCTTGAAACATATTAGCTGCGGGCATTTTATTATTATCTGATTTTTGAGCAATGATATACGCCATATGCATGACATTATGCAGCATTTTAGCTTCTTCAAAATATTGTTTATCAAGCAATTGCTGGATCGTGTCCGCAAAATTGAAATTATCTTTTTCTAGCTCTGCCGCTAGAATTCTCGCTGCATCATCTGACCACTGTAAATTGTCTGACAGAATGTAACGCTTTAATAAACCTGTCACATTGTGTTTTGAAGCATCATCTGCGTCTACGGAACTTTCCAATGATAATTCCGAAGGATCGAGATCAGCCTTACGGTAAAGTGCATCCACTTCGCCAACCGCTGCAGGTACTCTAAAAATACCCACGGTTTCTAAAAACCCCGGCGTATTCGTCGCACAAGCAATGACTTTATCCAGAACCACATTGGTTTTTTCAAGATGCGTCGCTTTTACAAAAGAGACCATAACACCCTCTAGAATCTAACTAAACTACCAGTTAGACAAGCATGCGGTATAAAGGTTCAAGTAAAGGTGCTATTACACTAATTTAAGATGGGCCTATCTTGGGGCGTTCTTCAGACAGTTCCTTTTGCTTGCGCTCATCCAGACGGTGTTTAAAATCATTAACGGCATCTGTAAAATCGGTATGGGTTGTCACGTTCTTTTTTAACCCAACCAATTTGCTTTGATAGTTAAGTAAAATGCGATCAGCGAGTGTATTAAGAGCAGCGTAACGTTCAGTAATGGTAGGTAAAGACCCTTTAGTGTTGATCTGCTCGATTAAATAATCTAAAACACGCTGATTAACATGGCTAATATTATCACCCTCTATGGTGTTTGCTTTGATAACTTCTTCAAGACGTTCGCGTAAATCAATCACCTCTTGCCAATACTTAGGCTCAAGATGAAAATCATGCTTCTCATCAGGGGATTCATTTTTCGATTTAAATAAATTGCGAAAAAACTGCAGGACTCGATTAGTTGCCATATCTTTAGCCCCCCGTGAGATTACACGTTATTATAATTATCAAACTAACATAATAATGATATCAAGGGGGAAAGGTTTTCACAATTGAATATAAAGCGAGTGTTATCTAAACAGGTGCAACCACTTGCTCATTAACCACACTGTTTAAAAACTCTTTAAACGGAGCCCCCAATTCGGGGTGCTTTAATCCAAGTGTAATCATGGCTTGCATGTAGCCAAGCTTGCTGCCACAGTCATAGCGCGTACCTGCAAATTCCAATCCCATCACGGTTTGATCGATCAGCAATCGTGCAATCGCGTCGGTTAATTGAATTTCACCACCGCGGCCCGGAGGGATTTGGGTTAAATGCGTAAATATTTCTGGGGTTAATAAATATCGTCCCACGACACCAAAATGCGAAGGCGCATCACTGGGTTTGGGCTTTTCGACAATGGCTTTGATTTTGCCTTGGCCTAACCATTGTTTATCAACATCCACAACACCATATTTTTCTGAATCAGCAGGATCGATCTGTTGCACCGCTATCACACTTGAATGCGTTTCATGATAGCAATGCATCATTTGCTCAAGACAAGATGTAGAGGCATCAATTAGGTCATCTGCTAATAAGACTGCAAATGGCTCATTACCAATAACTTGTCTTGCACATAGAACAGCATGCCCCAACCCCAGCGCTTGTGGCTGACGCACATAAATACAATCGACCCCTTTGGGAACAATATTTCGCACCATCTCTAGCAACTCGGTTTTACCTTGTTGTTGCAAACGTTGTTCTAGCTCATAGTTCGTATCAAAATGATCTTCAATCGCTCGCTTAGAACTGCTGGTAACGAAAACCAGTTCTGTGATACCCGCATTGACCGCTTCTTCAACGACATATTGAATCAGCGGTTTATCAACGATAGGTAACATTTCTTTAGGACTCGCCTTCGTTGCAGGCAAAAAGCGTGTCCCTAAACCCGCTACTGGGAATATTGCTTTTGTTACTAATCGTCCGCCTGCCATAATCGTTCCTTTTAGACGAGGGTTTCAGTTTGCTCGTTCTTTGTGTTTAACACTTTGCTAGTTGTCCATTGGCGCGACTGACGCAGCTCAGGAACCAGTTCTTTAATGATGCGAAATATTTCTAATTCCTGACATTCATTCACTGCCACCTGTAGTGCTAACAAGCTCTTTTCAAATTTCTTGTCCAATACACGCGGATGGGCTTTCAAAATTTTATTATGTGAGGTATTAGCTAATTGTTCGCGTTTATGGAAGAGTTCTTCAAACAGCTTTTCGCCGGGTCTTAGACCTACATACTCGATTCGAATATCTTCATCTTTACGCTTGCCTGCCAAGCGGATCATCTGCTCTGCCATGTAACGAATTTTAATCGGCTCGCCCATGTCTAACACAAATAGTTCACCGCCTGAACCAATGGTCAATGCTTGCAAAATCAATTGACTTGCTTCTTGCACAGTCATGAAGTAACGCATCACTTCAGGATGGGTTACTGTCAGTGGTCCACCATTTTCAAGTTGCTGTTGGAAAGTTTCTACAACCGAACCTCTAGAACCCAACACATTACCAAACCGAACAGTAATGAAAGAAGTCTCAAAACGCTCATTGAAGTACTGGCATACTAATTCGGCGATACGCTTGGTCGCCCCCATCACATTAGTCGGGTTAACCGCTTTATCAGTTGAAACCAATACAAACTTTTCCACGCCTTCTAATGCGGCAGCTTGCGCTAAATTGTAGGTGCCTAAAATATTATTTTTAACCGCAGCACGTATTTGCGGCTCAAGCAGCGGCACATGCTTATAAGCTGCTGCATGGAAAATGATCTGCACTTTATGTTCTTTCAGCAAACGTGAAATGGCAAACATATCGCACACATCAATCAACTGAAAATGAATTTGGGTTTTTTTATCATCTAGTTTATTGAGCAGTTCTTGTTGCACACAGAACAAGTTATATTCGCTATTATCCACAATAATTAAATGACTAGGTTCAAGGTTAACCACTTGTCGACAAAGCTCTGAACCAATCGAACCACCGCCGCCACTAACCAACACGACTTTGCCCGTTAAGCTATTGCTGATGGCTTTCCAGTCAAGCGTCACGGGATCTCGCCCGAGTAAATCTTCCAATGAGATCTCTCGTAAGTTTTTGACCGAGACTAAACCCGATACTAAATCATTCATGCCAGGTAAAGTTCGAACAGGCTTTTGCGTTGATTCACAAATCGCCACAATGCGTCGCATTTCAGACGCATTCGCTGAAGGCAATGCAATGAGAATCATGTCGATGGTGTATCGCTTAACCACATCGGGAATATCATCACAGCTACCCACAACACGTATCCCATGCAGCTCACGCCCTAATTTTTGTTCGCGATCGTCAACGAAAGCGATTGGCATATAGCTATTACTGGCATCGCGCAGCAAATCACGCACCAAGCTCTCGCCGGCAACGCCTGCTCCGACAATCAAGACGCGCTGCCCGTGCAACGATAAATAGCGTTTGTCTTTGGACCAGCGATAAACGAAACGCGAACCGCCCAGAATCAGCAATACCAACATGCTATATAGCGGGATGACTGATCTCGGAATGTTTTGCAGCCGCGTCGATAAAAAGATCGCAAGCAAAGTCATCAAGCTGCCCATGATGACAGCTTTAACAATACGCGTTAAATCTGGGATAGATGCAAACCGCCATACACCACGGTATAAACCAAACACCCAAAATCCAATGGCTTGGAAAATCATTACCCACGGAAGCATGTAGAGCGCTTGCGTTAAAATTTCTTTTGGAATTTGATCCAAATTAAAACGCAGCCAGTACGCGCCAAACCAGGCAACGGGAATACTGAGAAAATCATGCACGAACGCAGCCCAGCGGCTACGCCATTGCAACCATACTGCCTTCATTTTTTTGTGACCTCGTTATAAGGAAGATGGCGCTAGATAGTTAGGCGAAATTATACCGAGTTTGCTGCATTGAATCTAATGCACGTGAATTGAGTTATTAGGTCGGCATTAAATCCCTCTGCCGCGCCAAGCGCGGTGGAGGGATTTAATTATGCTTCGTTTCGTAGAAATGAAGGAACATCGGCTTAGCCGCTTCCACCATGAGGTAGAGACAGATCATAAAAACAACGGTACCGGCTAATGCAAAGGACTGCAAGCGAGGTTCATAAACACAAAGCCAAGCTAAACCTGATAATAGGCAATTAACTAAAATAGCACTTAGCAAGACTTTGCGATGACTCCAACCATGTTGCAACATACGTTGGTAAGCGTGGCTACGATGAGGCTCGTACCACTTTTGTCCCGCCAGCATACGTCGGATCAAGGTAATGGTGGCGTCGAACCAGAACAAACTGGTTAAAATAATCCAAGCGGTTAACGGTATCTGAAAATACTTGTAACTGATAAGGGCAAACAAGCTCACTAAGAAGCCCAAGAAGTAGCTACCACAATCACCCATAAACACTTGCGCAACCGGCCAATTCCAAACCAAAAAACCGCCCAATAAAGCCACGAGGCCCCATGAGACAGTTGCGAGCTCATAAGCTTCGGCTTGAAAAAGAAATAACCCGCCCATGGTAAAAATAAAGATACCCTGCTGAGCTGCCATTCCGTCTGAACCATCCATAAAGTTATAGAGGTTCACCATCCATACCATGATGAATGCACACATCGCAAAAGCAACCGGTAACGGCACAAAAACGGGCAGCCATTCTTGTAATAAATAACCACCCTCATTCAGCATAAATAAGCTGGCGACAGCGCTTAAGGCTTGAATGAAAAAGCGAGCCATTGCAGAAAGCCCTTTATGGTCTTCCCAAAATCCAACTAATCCGACAACCACCGCAGGTGCGAACAACAAAATATAATGCTCATGTAGCATAAGATAATGATGCAATACCGCTAACAGGATGAGCCAACCTACAAAAAAGACCACACCGGCACCACGAGGCGTAGGCGCTATATGGGACGAGCGAGGACCAGGTTGATCAAGCATGCCTTTATCGACGGCATAGGCACGAAAGAGCCCTACCCCAATACAGCTGAGGCCAAACGTGAGTGCGAGATAT
>CAZCXZ010000073.1:0-17258 GCA_964502705.1 Uncultured Candidatus Berkiella sp.
CGGCTTTTCGCTAATTGACAGTGTATAATTAGCAGGGTAGCTTGAAATTTGAATTAGCCCTGCTAGTACGGTGCGCATGAGATTCAATTCTTCATTTAAATGGGCTTCTACCGCTGTTAGCTCTTTAGTTGAACCGCGGATAATCATTTGCTCGCATAATTCTTTATAATGCAAGGGCTTTAGTTGTTCTTGATACAGAATTAACATCGCCAGTTGCGATAAGGTATTTCGCAGTTTTAAAGTTACAGAGGCATTCATAAAGCTGATTTCATGACCCTGACCAATGTCTTTTTCGCTCAAATGAGGATTGTCAGATTTACCAGTGAATTGTAAGTAGAAATCTTTGATATCAGTCGTTTTTAGTGAGCGATTAATTTTTTGATCTTGGTGGCACAGCAGGGTGCAACGAAACCGCTGATTTCGAATGAAATCCATATATTGACCCGTGGTCACAATATTATTGATTTTCTTCAATTCATTCGCAAATTGAGGCGGTAAGTTCTCGGTGAACATCGTGGATAAAAAAGCATCCGCTAAATAAGCGAGTTGAGCTTGATTCGCTTGTTCCATAAATTCATGGAAATAAACGGGATCGTTATACGAAGATAAATGCTCATGTAACAAGTAACTGTCAGCATGCATAGATAATAATTGAATTTCATTACGTAAGAAGTTGGAGTAGGGAGATTTATCTTCTTGCAAACCATCGGAAATAAATTTCAATACGGAACGCGCTTGCGTGGCCTTCGTTGCGGGATCGCTAATATTTTTGGTATGCCACATCATGAGATCGCGGACACTATTGACCATGTTCCAACCAGGGAAAGTGTTATAGCTGATGTAAGCAATACCACTTTTTGATAAATTCTCATGGCAAATTTGCATAATTTTTTTGCGGGCTGCTGTGTCGACCCAAGAATAAACGCCATGACAGATTATATAGTCAAATTTGCCATCTTCTTTGCCAAAGTCCAGTAACGATTGGTGCCTTAAGGTGACATTTTTGATATCTAAATCCAGCACTTGCTGAACACCCGCATCAATTTGCTTATCGGAGATATCTATGCCTAAGCATTCGCTGGTTGGGAATTGTAATCCTATGGGAATGAGATTACCGCCGCTTGCGCAGCCTAATTCTAGAATACGCGATTTCTCAACGGGTTTGGGTGTCAAACCAAAAAGCTTGGCTATGGTATAGAGGTGTGCGGGGTGTGTATGACTAAACGGGAAGCTTTGATAGGGGGTTTTATTATATTCTTCTTCTAAAATTCGTTCAGCAGACAGTCCTTGGGTCATCATTTTTTCTCTACTCCTTGAGGATTTTGTCCCATTCTATTATGTCTTGGCGTATAAAAATATCCCTATATTTCAGTTAGTTACTCTCAATATGTCATTTTTTATCAATAAGCTAGTTAACAAAGATATTTCTTGGTGTTAAACTAAAAGCTTAATCATGCCTGCCTTGTGCACTTTTTGGTTGATATTACACGGAAATATTTGCAAAAGGTTTTTTCGGTATAATAAAAAGGCAATAGGGAATAATCGTATGGCGCTACAAAGCATAACGTACGATTTAAGCGTTGGTGAAGCACTCGACAGAATTAGGTCGAGTAGGGAACATCTACAAACGATTACCACGCAAGTGCAAGGCTATCTTAGCAATTACGGTAACAATTGGTTGTTTTTCACCATCGGCAAAGCGCATTACTACAAATGCTTTCGCAGCTGGGCAAGAGTCACGAATCACCTTGAAAAATTCCTGAGCGATCCTAAAAACAATTATTCATTGCTGATGACCGTTATTGACCATGAATTAGCGAAGTTTCATCCGCAATCGTTTTATGCTAAAAAATTACTCGAGTTGCAACGCTTAATTGTGTCGGGGCTTTTATTTTTAAACGTCTAAAACCAGAACGATTCTTAGTAAAACCGCATAGCAAATAGCCAGGCAATGGCTGCAAGTAAACCCACATAAGCTAAAAACCAAAAAAAGGCATCTATCCGGTATTTGCGGATTTTCTTTTTTTGGTCAAACCCGGACAATACAAAGGGATTGCGATTATCAAGTCCCTTTTTGCTGATTAGGTGAACGGTAGCATCTTCTTCTAGATGCGAGCCGTAATCTGGGTAAATCTGTTTGAAAGCGCGCCCATCATAAGTGTGGAAATTACCGATGGCATAGAGTGGCATTCCTTCGTGCATAGTCCACTCGGTATAGCGATATTTTCCAAGGGTTCCCCATAAGCGCCCAATCCAAGAGGCAGGCTTCTTATTAGGATAGCGATTAAACCCTTGCCAGTGATCAACGCAGGGTGTCGATATTTCTGCGTCCATGGGATCAACGATACACATGCCCGTGCCATCAAAGATGGCAAATAATTGCGAGCTTGCGCCATGTTCGATTAAACGCCAACCGTTTTGTTTGTCTAAGAACTCAATGGTATAGCGATGCCAAGTGCATGGGATATGGCTAATATGCGTAAAAGAGGTGCTTTTACGTAACATTTTTTGTTCGCCACTGATTTCTACGTAACCTTGTGCAGCGGAGCGTATTTTTGCGGTTGGCATATCTTCTAACAGACGAGCGCGTTTTATGTTCTTATACGATTGAATCATGAAATACACAATAAATAGTGCGCCAAAGCCTACGAAAATCCAAAAGACTTGAGGTGGAAGCGTTTTTAAAGCTGACAAATTAATTGCATCGCTTAATGGTGTTATATTCATCGTTTCTTAACATTATTTTGAGAATAATTGATTAACATCCACATCCGACGTTTCTTCCGTTGAAAAAACTAACGGATCAAAATGTTTAAAGCCAAATAGTTTTGCAATGACAATATCCGGGATTTGTTCGATGCGGATATTATTTAATGTCACGCTTTCATTATAAAGCTCGCGTCTGTCAGCAATCGAGTTTTCAAGCCCTGAAATACGCACTTGTAGATGCTGAAAGGTTTGATTGGCTTTAAGATCGGGATAATTTTCAGCTAACGCAAAGAGATTGCCTAATGAGCCTTTTAATAGTCCTTCGATATTTCCGATCGCTTTCATATCGTTTTGTTCGCGAGCCTGCATGGATTTGGCCCGTAATGCCGTGATTTTTTCCAGCGTAGGGGCTTCATAAGACATGTATTGTTTACATGTCTCTACCAACTTAGGCAACTCATCATGTCTTTGTTTTAATAAAACATCAATATTCGCCCAAGCTTTTTTTGCATTATTTTTTAAAGAGACCAAATTATTAAAAATCATGACGAGGTAGAGTAAAACAAAAATACCTAGTCCAAGCCACACATAATTTAGTAAGTGTTGGGGATCCATACAGTCCTCTATTCGTTGGGCACTACTTCTATCATAGTATTGTTGAGATATGCATAAGCAAAGTGTACTTACGCTTTTTGTAAAACAAAAATATGACCAAGAACAGGAATGTCGTCTTGTGTACGTAGCGTTGCGGGTGCTTGGTAGAGCAGCGAAAATCCGTTGTCGTTCACGATGGATTCAATAAATGCAATACGATGCGCATAGCGGCCAGTAGGCATTAATTGATAATCGCTATCTGCAACCAAGGTTTCAATTGAAAAGCAAAAATAACCATCGGTCGTGAGTACGCGAGAACAGGCTGTAAACACAGTGTTCAGATCGCCAAAATAAACAAAAACATCTGCTGCAATAATTAAATCAAATGTGGCTGGTTTTTCATCCTGTAAATACTGTAGTGCTTCTGCACAAATGAGTGTATCGTAAGCGCCCCGTAACTTAGCCACTTCAAGCATATTGGTAGATAGATCCACTCCCGTCAGCGAAGTTGCCAAATCAGTAAATAGGGGGCCACATAATCCGCTGCCGCAGCCTAAATCCAGTGTGTTCCACACTTTGCGATGGCTAATATAAGGAGCCATTGCTTGACGAAGCAGAGCAGGTACCTGGTACCCAAGTTGATTTTTCACATGCTCGTCGTAACTATAAGCGTATTGATCAAACAGCGCGCGTGTAAATCCATGAGGCGCACCTTCAGGCAACGTTTTGCCTTCAAGCGCTGCGACCATGTGCGCTGCAGTTTGATTGTTGGGTTCTAATGCCAACGCCATTTTGAAGTGGGTTAATGCTAGGGAACGTTCATCATCCTGTAAATAAGCCGTCGCTAGATTATGATGACTGTTCGCATGTTGGGGATTCAATGTCAGCACTCGGCTAAAGTAATCGCGCGCTTGTGTGACGTTGGCTAATGCGCTCGCAATTACCCCTAAATGATAGAGCGCATCGATATTGCTGGGCTCTCGTGCAATAACCTGCTCGAGTAAAGGCTTGGCTTCCTGAAAATGCTTCAGCACACAGAGGGTGATTCCAAGATTATGCAACGCGCCAAGATGTTCAGGTCGGCGTTTGAGAACTTCTTCATAATGCGCTTTGGCATCAATGAAGCGATCCTGCTGGATGTAGGCATTGGCTAAGTTGTAGTGCGTATCTACTGACGTGGGATCCATACTAATCGATTTTTGAAATTGCATGATCGCTTCATCATATTTGCCCAACTTATAAAGTAAAGCTCCTAAATTATTATGAGCTTGAGGGTAGGGGGATTTCAGGCGCAAGGCTTCTTGGTAATGTCGCATCGCCAAAGGTAGCTGGCCTAAAGCCTTATGTACATTTGCCACATTGTTGTGAAACTCAGCAACGCGTGGGGCGACTTGAATCGCAGCATCCATTAATTGTAAGGCTTGTTGAAAATTTTGTTTTTGCGCAAACGCCATGCCCAATGCATGCAGAATATCCCCATCTTGCGGAGACTCCGCTAGTAGTGCTTGTAATAAGGGAATTGCCGAATCTACGGCGCCTTGCTGTTGTAAAGCGAGTGCGGCTTCGAATTTTTTTTTCACAGAGTCATCCATGCTATAATCCCCTCCATGCATAACGATATCATTTTTTCCATCTTTTTAATTTTTTCAGGGGCAGCCGTTTTAGCGTCTTTAGCGCTGTATACCCGTCAATCCTTGTTGGTTGCCTATATCATTCTAGGAATTATTCTGGGGCCCTTTGGCCTTAAGCTTATTGCTGATCCCGTTATTTTGAAAGACATTGGTGATATTGGCATTATTTTCCTGTTATTTCTGCTAGGGCTGCACCTTGAACCCCATAATTTACTCAAAACGTTAAAACAGACAACCATTATCACGGTGCTGGCATCGCTGGCCTTTGCATTAACAGGTTATGCCGTTGCGCTGGGGGCAGGGTTCTCGCAAGCAGACTCCCTGATTGTGGGTGCCAGCATGATGTTTTCAAGCACTATTATTGCGTTGAAACTGTTGCCCACCACAGTGCTTCATCACCAACGCACGGGTGAAATTGTGATTAGTATTTTGTTGTTGCAAGATATTATCGCTATTTTTACCTTGCTGATCCTACATGGGTCGAGCAGCGGCACTTTGGGCTGGCTTGCTCTCGTCCGAGCATTTATTGCTTTGCCGTTGTTGATTTTGTTTGCCTTTGCAGTTGAACGCTACATTTTAATCAAAATCGTGCACCGATTTAGCCGTATTCATGAATATTTATTTCTGGTCGCGATTGGTTGGTGCTTAGGCTTAGGCCAACTTGCCGAAATGATGAATTTATCATTTGAAATTGGCGCATTTGTGGCAGGTATTTCCATCGCACAAAGCCCTATCGCCCGATTCATTGCTGAAAGCTTAAGGCCTATTCGCGATTTCTTCCTGATATTATTTTTCTTTTCGCTCGGCGCGAAAATTCATTTATCGATAATTGATGATATTTGGCTAGCCGCCTTAGCTTTGGCTACACTCATGTTGGTTGTCAAACCTGTTATTTTCCAACTGCTCTTGAACAAAATTGCGCCATCCAAAAGTGCTGGCTGGGAGATCGGGATCCGCCTCGGACAGATCAGCGAGTTCTCGCTTTTAGTCGCCTATACTGCTGAAAAGAATCATCTCATCACTGAGGCGGCTTATGCGTTGATCCAGATTGCGACTATTATCACTTTTATGGTCTCATCTTATTGGGTAGTGAATCGATACCCGAATCCAATCGCATTCTCTGAAAAATTACGTCGTGATTAACAAGGAGACAGGAGCGATGCCTGTAATGTTTCGATGGTGTTTTTTATGTTTGTTGATGTTGAGTAGTACGGCAGCCTTTGCAAAAGAAAGCTATATCGATTTATTGGGTGTATCTTTGCCCAACCAAATGATTTTAGAAAATACCAAAGAAAAAGTGATTTTGAATGGGTATGCTGTCTGCAACCGTTGGGGCAAAGAGATCTATGTTGGTGCTCTTTATACTAATGCGATTGAGAAACGCGCTGAGATGTTATTGTTAAATGACAACCCCATGGCCATGGTTTTCTTTTTTGTGCAAGATGATATTACCCATCAAATGCTCATGGAAGCATTCAGCGAATCGATTGCAATTAACAATGACGATACACCACAGAGTAAGCAGGTCGATAAAAAGCGGTTATTAGAACTACAAGAACATCTCATTGATACCTTGAACGCAGGCGATGTTTTGGCGTTTCAATATTCACCCAAATATGGCGTTACCATGCTAGTCAATGGCAAGGTACGTTATCATTGGCCTTACGCTAAGAACTTTTTCAACATGTTACTGCGAATGTGGGTTGGGCCGTATCCGGTGAGTCGGAATTTCAAACGAGCAATTCTCAACTTCCCAATTTAGTCTTCGCAGATGGGCTTCTGGCGCTTGCCCGGCGTAGTTCGTTAGAACGAAGACGGGTGCGCTTGTTTGGGCCGACACAGAGGTCGGCCCCTACGTTTTACTTAACCGTCTTCGTTGTTGTTGCGTTAGCAGCAGCGGTATCGTTGCCACCCACGTTTAACAATTCAACTTCAAACAATAAAGTCGAGTTTGGTCCAATTAATTGACCCACGCCATTTTCAGCATAAGCTAATTTAGCTGGAACAAATAATTCCCATTTAGCGCCTGGTTTCATCAATTGCAGCGCTTCGGTCCAACCTGGGATAACGCCATTAACCGCAAATTTAGCAGGTTCACCACGGTTATAGGAACTATCGAATTCCGTACCATTGATTAACTTACCACGGTAGTGGGTTGTTACCATATCGGTTGCTTTTGGCGCAGTGCCTTTGCCTTCTTTAATGATGCGATATTGTAAACCGCTTGGCAGAGTCACAACACCTTTTTGCTTTTTGTTTTCAGCAAGGAATTTTTCACCTTCTGCTAAATTTTTAGCAGCAAGTTCTTTTGCCATGGTTTTGTGTTTTTCTAACATTTCGGTTTGTAATGCCATTAAGGTTTGGCGAATTTCTTCTTCAGTCATGAGTGTTAATTTATCCGCTTGGCCATCTTTGAATCCTGCTAAGAAGGATTCTGGATTGATGTCAATTTTTTGTTTTTGAATGCTTTTGCCCACATCGACGCCGATGCTGTAGCTGATCTTATCTTTCT
This sequence comes from Uncultured Candidatus Berkiella sp., assembly GCA_964502705.1. Taxonomy (GTDB): domain Bacteria; phylum Pseudomonadota; class Gammaproteobacteria; order Berkiellales; family Berkiellaceae; genus Berkiella. The sequence goes on from CAZCXZ010000073.1 coordinate 7,447, forward strand.
TGTCTGTTAGTTTTGTGCCTTGAGTCTCAGCTGCGAAAGCGTGTTGTGCCAAAAAGCCTACGCTAGCAACAGTAAGGGCGATAAGTGTCCTTTTCATTCAGATATCCTCTAAGTTACCCAATAATGCGAGAAACTCACTATAACAAGTTTTATAGTCGGCGCGAAGGAAGAAAGCGGCTTATTTTGCATGAAACAGCGCGGTTTAAGATGGTTTTCTAAAACAAATATATTGTATTCGAAAGGGATGGCAGTAGAATGAATCTAGTGATTCATTCTACTATTAAATCAGTAAGATAACATATGAAAAATAACCCAACTTGGCTAAATTTATTGTTACAAAAGAAAATGTTACTGATTTTACTGTTGGGTTTTGCGTCTGGGCTGCCGCTAGGGTTAAGTGCATCTACATTGCAAGCCTGGTATGCCATGGATGGCGTCAATATGGTAACGATTGGCTTCTTAGCATTGGTTGGCCAACCGTATGTTTATAAATTTTTATGGTCCCCCGTTTTAGATAAATACCGCTTACCTTTTTTAGGTTTGCGACGTGGTTGGATGATTGCCACACAATTAGCCATTATATTGGTATTAGTGTTGATGTCGTTTATGCAGCCAGCAACCTCACCTTATCAACTCGCTTTTTTAGCGCTGTGCCTGACCTTTTTATCTGCAACCCAAGATATTGCCATCGATGCCTATCGTACCGAATTACTCACCGTGCAAGAACGTGGCATGGGAACTTCCATGGCAGTGACTGGCTATCGAATCGCGATGTTGGTTTCTGGTGGACTGACGATGATCATTGCACACTATAGCAGCTTCTCATTTACCTACTTATTAATGGCTGGGTTGATGAGTGTGGGGGTATTTGCCACCATCTGGGGCAAAGAGCCTATGCATTATCGTGAAAAACCGGTTAATTTTCTCATTGCCTGTATTGAACCCTTTAAAGAATTCTTTAGCCGAAAACATGCTGTTTATCTTTTAGCTTTTATTGTTCTGTACAAATTAGGTGATGCGTTTGCCGGTAGTTTAACCACGGCATTCTTATTAAAAGGCGTGGGTTTCACCTTGGTAGAGGTCGGTTATATCAATAAGACGATTGGACTGGTGTCTACTTTGCTAGGCGTGTTTGTTGGTGGCGTCGTGATGGTCAAATTGGGACTTTATCGATCGTTGTTAGGGTTTGGTATTTTACAAGCGCTCACCAATTTACTTTTTTACCTATTGGCCGTGGTTGGGCAAAATGTCCCGTTGCTGATCTTAACGGTCTTTTCAGAAAACTTCAGTGGAGGTCTTGGCACCGCAGCGTTTATGGCACTGGTCATGAGTTTATGTAACGCTCGTTTTACCGCTACGCAATTTGCCTTATTAAGTTCATTTAGCGCTATTGGGCGTGTGTTTGTGGGGCCTGCTGCAGGTTATTTGGTACAAAGCGTTGGTTGGGCCGAGTTCTTTGTTTGGACCGTTCTATTCGCTGTGCCAGGTTTAGTTTTGCTCTGGAAATTGCGTGAAACCGTATTTGGTTATGAAACCTCACAACAACAAACCATTATCGATGAAGCAGTCTCTGAAGCAAAAGTGAATGCTTAGCGTTCACTGCGAATGGACAGTTAGGTGAAATAGTGTCCATTGGCAATGGACACTATTTGGTTACTTTGGTATGCCGCCCTTGGTTAAATGGGTGGGATCTAACAGTTCAAGCAATTGCTTTTCGCTCAAATCGGTCATTTCTTTTGCGACATCCATCAACGGTAAGCCTTTGGCATACGCGGTTTTTGCAATCTTAGCGCCGAGCTCATACCCAATAACGGTATTTAAAGCAGTGACTAAAATCGGGTTGCGCGCTAGCTGCTCTTGCATGCGTGATTGATTCACCGTAAAACCGGCAATCGCTTTGTCTGCCAATAGACGTGAACCTTGGCTTAGGATCTGCAAGCTTTGCAATAGATTATGCGCAATCATCGGTAGCATGACATTTAGCTGGAAATTACCCGATTGGCCACCAATGGTAATGGCGGTATCGTTACCAATCACTTGAGCACAGATCATGGTCATGGCTTCTGGGATCACAGGATTCACTTTCCCAGGCATAATAGAGCTACCCGGTTGCAGTGAAGGTAAGGCAATTTCACCTAAACCCGCTAACGGACCACTGTTCATCCAGCGTAAATCATTCGCAATTTTCATTAAGCTGACCGCGGTGGTTTTTAATTGCCCTGATAAGGCAACCGCTGCATCTTGTGAACTCATGCTCGCAAAACGATTAGCGCACTCAGTGAAAGGGATTTTTTCCATTCGTGCCAGTTCTTTGCAAACGCGACCACCGAATTCAGGGTGTGCATTAATGCCTGTACCCACAGCCGTTCCACCAATGACGAGTGCTTCAATGGCATGCGCAACAGATTTTAACTGAGCTATGTTAGCGGCAATTTGTGCCGCATAACCGCCTAATTCTTGGCCTAAGGTTACGGGCATAGCATCCATTAAATGGGTGCGACCCGTTTTAACCACATCTTTAAGTTCGTTTGCACGTTTTTCTATAGTGGTTTGCAAATGGGCTAAAGCCGGTAGTAGTTGGTTGTGGAGCGCAATGGAGGCACTCACATGTATAGCCGTTGGTATCACGTCGTTACTGCTTTGGCTCATATTCACGTCATCATTAGGATGAATCGGTGATTTGGCAATCCGTGAAGCCAGTTCTGCTATCACTTCATTGGCATTCATATTGGTACTGGTGCCAGAGCCCGTTTGAAAGATATCAATCGGAAATGAGGCATCATGCTCGCCTTTAGCGACGGCATTGGCAGCTTCAATAATAGCGGATGCTTTCTTTTCGTCTAACAGTTTTAAATCGACATTTACTTTCGCAGCAGCAGCTTTAATCAGCCCCATGGCTTGAATAAAGCCACGAGGCATTGGGATACCTGAAATGGGGAAGTTCTCAATGGCACGTTGAGTTTGCGCGCCATAGAGTGCGTCAATCGGAACTTGCATGTCACCCATGCTATCTTTTACGGTACGAAATTTCCCCGTCATTAGGCAGCTCCTGATTTGGCAAGATTTCTTAAGACATAATGCAAAATACCACCATGTTGGTAGTACTCTAATTCTTTAGGCGTATCGATACGCACTTTCGCCTGGAATTTGCGTGCTTTGCCTTGGCTATCGGTCACTTCAATGGTAATCGTATCTTGTGGCTTAATACCTTGCAGTGAAATAGAGAATGCTTCTTTACCGGTTAATTTCAAGCTCGACGCATTTTCTTCATCCATAAACTGCAACGGCAGCACGCCCATGCCAATCAAATTGGAACGATGAATACGCTCAAAGCTTTCGGCAATCACGGCTTTTACGCCGAGTAACACGGTGCCTTTAGCTGCCCAATCACGTGATGAACCCGTACCATATTCTTTACCAGCTAAGATAATTAATGGCACATTTTCAGCTTTGTAGCGCATTGATGCATCGTAAATCGACATGATTTCATTGCTAGGTTGTAAAGCGGTCCAACAACCCTCTTTACCTTCTGCCAATTGATTTTTGAGACGAATATTCGCAAAGGTCCCGCGCATCATCACTTCGTGGTTGCCTCTTCTGGAACCATATGAGTTGAAATCTTTAGGTTCGATGCCTTTATCGATTAAGTATTGGCCAGCAGGGGATTTTGCATCAATAGAACCTGCAGGGGAGATATGATCGGTGGTGACAGAATCACCCACTTTCACCAGGACGCGCGCATTTTTGATATCTTGTAAATTACCGACGCTTAAAGTCATATCATCGAAGTAGGGTGGGTTTTTGACATAGGTCGATTTATCGTCCCATACAAATAATTCAGACTTCGGTGCAGGTAATTTTTGCCATTGTTCGTCGCCTGTGAACACATGTTCGTAGCGTGAGGAGAACATTTGTGGATCGATGCAGGTATTCATCATTTCTTGAATATCTTGCGGCGATGGCCATAAGTCTTCCATGTAAACCGGCTTCCCTTTGGCGTCAAAGCCAAGTGGGTCTTTAAAGAGATCGATATCCATGGTGCCAGCAAGTGCATAAATCACCACTAAAGGAGGCGAAGCCAAGAAGGCATGTTGTACTTCAGGGTGAATACGTCCTTCAAAGTTACGGTTACCGGACAATACGGCGGCAACTGCGAGTTTATCTTCTTGAATCGCTTTGCTGACCTTTTCAGGCAAGGGGCCTGAGTTACCAATACAGGTGGTGCAACCATAGCCCACTAAATTGAATCCGAGCTCATCAAGTGGTTTCATTAGGTTACAACGATTCAAATAATCGGTTACCACTTGCGAGCCGGGCGCAAGGCTGGTTTTAACCCAAGACTTGGTTTTTAATCCTTTGTCGACCGCTGCTTTGGCGATGAGTCCTGCAGCAATCATCACAGCTGGGTTTGATGTATTCGTGCAGCTTGTAATAGCAGCAATAACCACCGAACCATGATGAATTTTTCCATCATCGCCATGTTCAGGTTTGGCAACCGGTGTATGACGCTTTTCAATGTGTGCGCCTTCATTGAGACCGCGTTGCATCGCTAATTTCGCGTCACCATTGGTTTCTTTGGCGCCGTCGGTTAAAAGGGTTGCTAAGATGTCTTCATAGGTTTTTTTGGCTTCTCGTAAGTTGATCCGGTCTTGCGGGCGTTTAGGGCCGGCAATGCAAGGTTCAACATCGTTCAGATCCAGTGTCAGCACATCAGAGTATTCTGCATGACGGGTTTTAGGATTGTGAAATAAGCCCTGTGCTTTCGCATATTCGCCGATAAACTCGACTTGCTTCTTATCGCGACCCGTGAGCATTAAGAAATTCAAGGTTTCTTGATCGATAGGGAACATGCCACAAGTTGCGCCATATTCAGGCGCCATATTGGCGATGGTTGCTCTATCAGCGAGTGGTAATGCCGCTAAGCCTTCACCATAGAATTCTACAAATTTACCGACCACGCCTTTTTTACGCAACATTTGCGTAACTACTAACACTAAATCGGTTGCGGTTGAACCGCCGGGTAATTTGCCTTTGAGTTCAAAACCGACCACTTGTGGAATTAACATGGTAACGGCTTGTCCCAACATGGCAGCTTCCGCTTCGATACCGCCCACGCCCCAACCCAGGACGCCTAGGCCATTAATCATGGTGGTATGTGAATCGGTGCCGACTAAAGTATCTGGGAAGGCTTGCAGTTTGCCATTGCGCTCTTCGCCAAATATGACACGGGCGAGGTATTCTAAATTGACCTGGTGCACGATACCGGTACCGGGTGGCACAACTTTAAAATTTTGAAAAGCTTGCTGGCCCCAGCGTAAAAAGCTGTAACGCTCGTGATTACGCTCAATTTCGATTTCGGTGTTTTGCAAGAAGGCTTTGTTGTTTCCAAAGTAATCGACCATGACTGAATGATCGATAACGAGTTCAACAGGAGAGAGCGGATTAATTTTGGTTGGGTTACCACCCAATGCTTTCATTGCTTCGCGCATCGCGGCTAAATCGACAACCGCAGGAACACCGGTAAAATCCTGCAAAATAACGCGGCTTGGTGTGAAAGCGATTTCAGTATTCGGTGTCGCTTTAGGATCCCATTTTAATAAGGCTTCAATATCTTGTTTGCGCACACTCACACCGTCTTCGGTGCGGAGTAAATTCTCTAACAGGATTTTTAACGAGAAGGGCAACCTATCGACATCGTATGACTTATCTAATTTTTTTAAATTAAAGAATTCATAACTCTTATTATGGACAGTTAATTGATCTGCCGTTTTAAAACTGTCTTTCATTCCAGCCTCCAAAATGCCTGCTAATCCACCCAGAAATAACCGTTATTTCTACCATTGGTAATTGTCGAGTTTATTCTTTTTTCTAAAAAATTGCGAGGAATAGCAAGGGCTTAAAAAATATTTGTGAAAACTAACTATCTTCCTCTTGCAGGGAGGGTGAGCGGGGGTCTACACTTTTTGTAAGGAGGAAAACCAATGGAAGCTAGCGAACCTATTAATTACCGAGCTATTAATGCTAGGTGCAGCTGTTTCAATCTACGTAAGGCAACACGGGCGGTCACGCAATTCTATGATCACTGCCTCGAGCCAGCTGGGATCCGTGCAACACAGTTTACGTTGCTGGTTTCAATGGCGTCAGTGTCAGCACATACGTTAACCGAAATGGCGAGTACCTTAGTTATGGACCGAACAACGTTAACGCGTAATCTCAAACCGCTTGAGAAGTTGGGTTTGATAGAAACCGTAGAGCCACGTGATAAACGCTCTAAGGCTTACGCACTAACGGATAAAGGGCGAGAAACCTTAACCAAAGGGATCCCGTTATGGAATAACGCACAGACGAAGATTGTTGCAGGTTTAGGTCAAGACAGATTTGAGCATTTACTCAAAGAATTGGATTACCTGACCAAAATTATCGCTGAGCTGTAAACAACAAGGGAACTTTTTATGCTAAAGGATTGGCAAGCGTCCGTTGTCAAGGATGACGACGAACAAGGAAGACCTTTTTTAGGTAACGAAAGTGATCTCGATGCTGTTGATATTGAAGACAGTTTTGAAGAACTTGACTTAGCTGATGAGGATCAAGATGCACCTGATGCTTTGCATGAAGAAGAAACGTTAGAAGAAGACGAAACCTGGTCACAAAAACTAGCGCAGGGCCCGACGAAAAAAAGTGCTTTTGATGCAACACAAATGTACATGAATGAAATCGGGTATGCTAGTTTATTGTCCGGTGAAGAAGAAGTTCGCCTTGCACGCCTTGCGTTAAAAGGCTGTGTCAAATCTCGCAATCAAATGATTGAAAGTAATTTACGTTTGGTCGTTAAAATTGCTAGACGCTATTTAAATCGCGGTTTACCACTGATTGACTTAATAGAAGAAGGCAACTTGGGCCTGATTCGTGCAGTTGAAAAATTTGATCCTGAAAAGGGATTTCGCTTTTCAACGTATGGCACCTGGTGGATCCGCCAGACTATTGAACGTGCTTTAATGAGTCAAACTCGCACGATTCGTTTACCTATTCACGTTGTCAAAGAGCTGAATGTCTATTTGCGTACTTCACGTGAGCTGGTACACAAGCTGGATCATGAGCCAACAGCAGAAGAAATTGCTAAAAAAGTGGGTAAAGATTCTCATACCGTTGAGAAAATTTTAAGTCTCAATGAAAAAGTCACCTCATTAGATATGACCATTACCAGCGAAATGGAAAAATCACTGGTAAGCAATGTGGCCGACGAAGAAGAACAAAATCCTGTGCAAATGATTGCAGAGAAAGATTTTAAATATGAAGTCGATCGCTGGTTGAATACCTTAAATGATAAACAATGCGCAGTGATAACGCGTCGCTTTGGTTTACGTGGTTTTGAACAGTCGACCCTTGAAGAAGTTGGGGTGGAAATTGGGTTAACGCGTGAACGTGTGCGACAAATTCAAGTGGAAGCTTTAGGGCAATTGAAGACCATGCTCAGCGATCGGGGGATTACCGCCGAAATTTTTCATAATTGAATATGATTTTGCCGCATTTCCTTATAACTATTCGAGTGTTATTGTCTCATCCATAACATGGTCTGATTGCGGACAACATCGTCTAATGATTCAGGGCCAGTATATTGCTCGCGAAGCCAAGAAGCGTCATTGGTGCGAAGCTCAGCATATTTCAAAATATTATTTAATACAGACTGACTTTGCAGTTCGTTCGCAAACGGACGCAACGTGCGGCAGGTTTTGATAATATCATCGGCAAGTGAAATCGATTCCTTTTTAGCCGGATCAATAAATTGCGCTTGTAAACCATATCGGGTTGCTCTAAAGCGATTAATAAGATAAGTTAAGTAGATTTCTCTATCTATTTTAGGGCGTTCTTGCAATAAATAGGCTGCGAGCGCTTGAGCGAATGCACCTAATTCAGCTGCTTTTTGAATCGTGAGCGGTGTGTCACAAATCCTTAATTCAACAGTACCAAATTCAGGCTTAGGTCTAATGTCCCAATAAAAATCTTTCATACTACTCACCACACCCAACTCAGCCAATTGATTAAAATAATCGGTAAAATCGGACCATGTAAGCAGCCAAGGAGGCGTACCACTCAAAGGAAAAGCAGAGACTGCGGTTAAGCGAGAGCAGTCAAAGCACGTATCAACACCTAGTTGAAAAGGTGATGAAGCAGATAAGGCAATAAAATGCGGTATATAACGTGCAAAGGCATGGCACAAATATAGTGCGTCATCGCCGTTGGCACAACCTATATGGATATGCTGGCCAAACACGGTAAATTGTTTAGCCAGAAATCCATACTGCTCCGAGACATTCGCAAAGCGTTCGGTTGGGAATATGCGTTGCTTTTTCCATTTCTGAAAGGGGTGAGTGCCACCACCGCTTATGCCAATATTCATTTTATAACAGGCACTGACCAAGCTTGAGTGAATCAGCTGAAGTTCTGCTAGCAAGGAAGCATAGCGGTTATGGATCCCTGAATTGATCTCGATCATCGATTGGGTAATTTCAGGTTTAACCGAGTCGTGGATGATATTCATCTTTAAACGACGGATCAGATCAGCAGCTTCTATGGTTAAATTATAATGATGTAAATCAATTAACTGCAGCTCGAGCTCAATGCCCATTGTGAGTTCCGTGGATTTTTGGAAGTCTAATAAATTCGACATTATTCGTTCCTTAAACCCTGTGGCTCTAACAATGCTTCTTTAGTTCTGATAAAAGCGTACTGTGTCGCAATGGGACCCAGAATATTCAAAACGGCAACCACACAAGTAATCACCGGCAGCACATCCATGGCCAATGCTAAATTGTTATTGCTGATGATACTCGCCATACCGATGGCAACACCTCCCATGGGAAAGAGTGCTAGGCTGGTTGAAAAACTCTGTGATGATGATAAGTTACTCATCTTAGAAAATGCCGCTAACGCGATATATTTACCAATAAATCGCGCAACTAAAATAGCCACAACAGCAACTGCAGCAATTTTCAAGCTTGCTAATTGCAAATGCACACCGGTCATTACGAATAGCAGAATGAAAAACATTCGGCCAAACCAACCAAAGTCAATTTCCATTAATGATTGCTTATGATCTAAATTACGAGCAGCAAATCCATAGGTAAAAATGGATAATGAAACAGAGACTGCTAAAGTATTGGCTAAACTCATGAGGATAATGATCGATGAAATATATAAAACGAATTGGCTTTCTTTATATTTTCCTAAAAACCGTACAATGATTTTAGAAACGATAAAAGCACCCATGCCTAACAGAATTGAAGCAAATATGTCGTATAATCCATGCATGATAGATTGTAGAGTGGTATTGGCATGCGTGAATGGCAAAATCAACATAAATAGCAATAAGCAAATCAGATTATTCGTGCTCGTCAGAAATAGGGTGCGTCGTGTCACCGAGCCTTCTGAAGATAAATCATTCGCGACCATCATCACCACAGCAGGTGAAGTTGCGATGCCTAAAATAGCAATAATTAGCGCGGGAAAGTAGCCAAAACCAAACAGCATTAACATCAAAAAGACAAAACCAAAAGTGCATAAGGGTTCCGCAAAGGTCATGAGTAACAGGCCTTTGTCGTGCCGCAACCATGAGATATCTAAATGACGACCCAACTCAAACATGATGAGCCCCAAACAAATATCGATATACAGCGCACTTTGTGCCAGCAATACAGGCTGTACCAATCCTAATATATTTGGACCTATTATAAAGCCGGTCAACATATATCCAGAAATTTTAGGAATAAAGGGAATTCTTCTGGCAACTTCTCCACCTAATAGGCCAAGTAATA
>CAZCXZ010000074.1:0-17010 GCA_964502705.1 Uncultured Candidatus Berkiella sp.
GCCTAATGCTAATAAAAAGCAAATTCCCCTGAGTACTTTACGCTTGCCATTTAAGCCATAATAAAATAAGCCGCCCATGGCAATAACGCCAGGAATGGTGAACCATTCTAAGCGCCCAGCATACAGGGCTAATAGCAATAGAATAAAAACAAAAACGCTGCGAATAAAATAATGCTTAAACCAATAAAATGACAATAAAGTAATGACGAACATCACATAAGTTGCCATTGCCAAACGATCGGTTAACAAAATGTAATAACTAAAATCATTGAGCGTCAATGTGCAAATCCTTTAAGTCCAGTATGCATTGTTCGGTATTGGTAAATTGTATTGCTTGTATCCCTACAGCCTTTGCACCTTCGACATTTTGCTTAACATCATCGATAAAGACCGTTTCGCTCGCTTTGAGCTGATAGTTATCTAATAGGTAATGATATATTTGAGGTGAAGGTTTCAAATGCCCGACTTCTGCCGAAACCACAATGCCCTTAAATAGAGGCCAGTAATGATATCGCTTTTTAAGGTATGCCATAATGGCATGCGTATTGTCAGTCAAAGCATATAATTCAAATTGCTTATGGTGTAACCGTTCAAGCAAAGCAACCGAATCTGAAATAGGACTTAAAGATTCTTTAACAACTTGCAACAGGTATTCTAAGCGTGCGACTTCGATATTCAGAGCTTGCTGGTATCGCTCGATGGCTTCACTTTCGTTGATAATCCCTAAATTGAGATCAAGCCACGTTTGACTTTTAAAGATGGCTTGCATCAATTGCAGCGCACTTTCATTTTGCCCAAAGACATGATGTGTGATTGACAAGGGATCCCAGCGAACTAAGACATTACCCACATCAAATACAATATTTTTGATTGTCATGTTTACATTTTTTAAAAGAGAATCTAAGAATAGTGTAATTGTAGAACCCGACTCGTGGCAATGTCTTTATATAAGACTTGCCACAAGTTAATAGGCTAACAATTTAATCTAAGGACATTTTTAAAGCCGCGTCAGTAGCGGTAACCGCGTTGATAGTAGTAATTTCCGCTTTGGTAATAACCATTCGGATAAAAACCACGGTTAAAATAATGTACATTGTGGTAACGATTAACAAGCAACACGCTATCACGACGATTAGATTCCGTCACCGCCGGATCAATCGGTGGTGACATGTTCATACTTTCGCATCCCACTAGAAATACCATGCCTGTGAGTGCAATCAGTTTAAGCGCCTTTTTCATTGGGAGCTCCCTTCATTCTCTACGCTCTATCTATTCGGCAAGTTGGCGTAAAAGATGAATAATATGGGAGGTTACACAGTGAAATAACGGATTTATTAGACTATTTAAGCGCTTTTGCACCCCGTTTACGGGTGATTTTTAAAAAGGTGAACATTTTAACTATGCCACTAAACTGTTAGAACCTCTACGAATGAAAAGCGAGTTTAAAAGGGTTATGATAATTACATATGTCATAGGTATGCGCACTGTGTAGGCACACTTTTTACAGCATTTCGCGAGGTAGCCCATGTCTGTTAAGAACCCAGATAACGAATTAGAAAAAATGATTGATGGGACTGCACGTACCGATGGATTAATAAAAACTCAACTTTCTGGCATTAAACGTAAAGGCAGAAATAAACCTAAAGGAAGCGTAAGAGAGATAGACCAACTAATAAATGATCTTGAAAAGATTAAAAATACAAACATGAGTGAACAAGATCTAAAGGCATTAGGTGCACGATTATCAAATCTCTATGAACTTAAAACTAATTTACAGCTTTATGGTTTTGAAGATATAAATTCAAGACATCCTACATCAGGAAAAACCCCTTTGACTTATTTTATGGGTTTTCGAAATGATCTGTTTGAGATTCTCATTAAAGAGCCTAGCACAAAAGTTAACTTGACTGACAAGGATGGTAGAACACCCATCTGGTGGGCTGCCAATAATGGTAATCTTCAAGCAGCAGAGATGCTAGGAAGTCGCTCAGATGTAGATTATCAAAAAGCTGATAATGATCAAAACACCCCACTTAGGGTTGCTGTAACGAATAATTTTAGTAACATGGCAGCTTTTATTGTTAAAAAGATTACCGGATTTTCAATTTATGAAGAAAAGGACTTTGATACTAATAAATCAAATCAACCCTTACATAATCTTTGCGCATCGATAATGTACAGTAACAAAACTGATGAAAGAAATACGCTACTTGAGACTTTTAAAAAAAATAATGTCTCCCTGGATCTCCGCGACGAAGGATATAATACACCTTTAATGCATGCTGCCCGAGCAGGAAACCTAAGTGTTATTGATTGGCTCTTAAAAAACAATGCGGATCCAAGTCTTACTGATCATCAGGGAAACACCTTTTTAGATTATTTAACAAAAAAGCAAAAAGAAGAGATTCAACCCATATTAATTGAACATAATATCAATACCAGATGGGACCAGGATCTTGAAAGCGTAAAAAGCTATGGTCATGTACTTGGCATAGGAAGCTTTTTAGCATTAGGCAAGACTTTAGGGGTTGGTGGGGTTATAGAAGTACCTATGTCACTAAACGGCAGCAAATCCGTATCCGTATTTACTGAAGGTTGGAGCAGTGGCTCAGCCTATAAAGAATTATCAAAACAATTTTCTAATTATCAACCACAAGATAGTACTGATATTTCAGCATTTGAAGCTATCAGCGCCGCTATGCACAGGACAAATGAATTTTCAATTCAGCATGAGCTTAGTTCAATGACTTTAGACAATATTGTTGGTTCAATGACAACTGATTATGAAGAAAATAAGCCTGTAATCATTCCTGTTGGCTTTGGTGGGCATATGTGTGGCTTAGCCATCTATAAGGATAAATTAATATATACAGATAGATTTTTACCAACAGGTGGATTAGTTAAAAACTGTACGAATATTTACCAATTAAATACCACAGATAAAGAAGCAATTAACTCGTTAATTCAAGGTGTATTATTTAAGTCCGACTCTCAAGAAGAACTATTAAATGCACTCTCGAATGTGGTTGATTTAAAAAATCCTATTTTAAGAGTCGGGGATTCGGCTCAAACACATGGTACCTGCAGTTATTCCAACCCAAGAAGCAATGTTGAAGGATTACTTTGCGTACTTAAAGCAGATACCACAACAGAAAAGTCAATCTCCACTGCGGGAATTCATTCATTTAAAAAAAGTGCCCATCATAGCTACAAGACTTTTTCAAATTCCATACATACAACTAAAATCGACGATTTAATCAAAGATATGGCTGATGCAAGCAAAGCTAAAGACGCGCCACATACAAAAATGTATTACCAAATAGCCACGTCATATATTAAAGGACATGGTGATAAAAATAAAAATCATGGTAATGATTGGTCTAATTGTGTAAAGCTATATAATTCCATGCCCCCTGATCTTCAAAATCAATTTAACCAAAGTTACCCGCTTAGAGCATTATCTCTTAAATATGCACTTTATAAACAAAAACGTGCCAATGCAGAAATTGAGCCTGCCAAAACAAGTAAACCTCCCCAAAGAGCTCAATCATCTTATGTAGCCGACAATACGCTAAACCCAAATCCACCCCCTGATGTCTCCAGAAAGCAGTCTGAAGCCACAAACACTGTTAACACATTCGCCCAAATAACCATAAATGAAGACCTATCACACAATGAACCAAAACTACTCGCAGAACAAACTCCCGAACAGAAAGCAAAAAATGCAGCGTATTTACAAGCGTTTGGTAACCTTTTTATAGATGAACCTGAACCGATTACAGCGATTCAGCCTGTGGAAACAGATCTCGCCCACTCAAACGTATCCGCACTCACGCAACCTATTCAAAGGACTATTGATGGAAACACAAATAACACCAAGAAATTAGCTCAAGATATTTCTCTACTTGAAGCGGCCGCTCAAGCCTTTAAGAACAAGCCAAATAATAACAACTTTAAAGCATTGGCTAATATATTACTAACATCCACGCTTTCTAAAGATAATATCAATACTCATTTAAGAGGGGTCGATATTACAATGAGTGGCCAAAGCACCAAAGGAACTGCGGTGGCAATGATCTATCAGCAAAGATATTTTCAAGACAAAGAAAATCCAAGCGATCTTGCATCGGCAGTAAAGAATGCCACACCTATGAATCCTGAGCATAAAGAAAAATTTTATCAAGGGGTCGAAAAATTAATTTTAATGGGACTAGTTGATGAAAAATTGTTAGCACGGGACAAAGCCGCACAAACAGCGGAAACCGCCCCTTTAAAAAATGTGAGGGAACGCTCTTCTAATCCTCTTTTAATAGCCGCCTTTAAGCAAAAGCGCTACAGTTCTTTTGAAGCCCCTAAAGCCGATAGCCAAGATACCAATCCTCTTACCTTAAGCAGAAAAAAGTTCAGATAATACTGACGCACAGCCTTGTGGGGGCTGAGGAAATGCCCAAATCGAATTGGCTAGTCTACAGCTTTTTTTTCATATAATAGCGCTTGTGTCCTTCAGGGCAATCATCAAGCACACCAAAAACTTCATAGCCTTGCTTCTCATAAAAGCCTTTGGCTTGAAAATCAAAAGTATCTAAGTGTGCTAATTTAACGCCAATGGCTTTGGCTTCATCCTCAACTTTACGTAATAAAATGGAACCTAAATCTTTACCTCGATGTGCTTCATTCACAAATAACACATCAACAAACAAAATTTTCCATAAATAAATCACGGCATAAATACCTGCCACTGCCATGCCATTCTCTTTGATAACATAAATTTTAAAAATGGTTTCAGGGTTTTGCGTGGGAGGAAGCGTACGTTTGTTAAACTCAAAGAGCTGCTCCCCTATAGTATCAAACGCCGCTTTGGTTTCGGCTTGCAATTGATAGGCCGTATTAGGAATCGTGATTGCTTTCGTACGCTCATTTTCGAATAAAGAACATTCCATTACAGTGACTGGGTGGCTCTTAAAAACATCCATACCGATTTTCTGCCAACCCAGTTTGGCATAATAGTCAGGCAATGTTTTATCGAAAGCAAATAGATACAGCTTTTCAAAACCTAAGCCAAAAGCGTTTTTCTTTGCCACATCGATTAAACGTTTAGCAATACCTTGCTTTTGGTATGCCGGATCTACCACCAATGATCCCAGCCAAACAATTTTCGCTAAGGCCTCAGATGATAAATTCTGATAAATATAATCTGGCGAAATACCATCATTTTCACGCAAACTGCACATGCCAACGGGCTTATTACCATCGAATGCCACAAAAGTGAGTGGCAGTTGTTGATCGGTTAATTGTGCATGGAAGCGCTCAATTACCCGCTCAACGGGAATATCTGGCACCCATATTTTACCTAATACTTGATACCAAATTGCTGCAAGTGCCGGAATGGTTTGTGGATGATGGTTAAGGAGATCGATAGTGATCATTTATACTCCCTGAATATGAAGTGCATAAAATCCTTCAATAATTTACGCCATTAATAAATACTATCTAACATTATGTTAATGCCAACAAGCCTAGTACTATTCTCGTATCGAATTTTGATTTAATGTTCTGACATAGGTCTTATCTCAATCTAAAACAACACATTGTTAAACATTTATTATTGAATGCCATATTTTTTTGCTATTTTGTTGTAAATAAATATGGATTTTTATTGTTTGAGAACCTGAAAAAGTCGCATAAAGCGATGCAGGACAGGGCTAACTACACACTGTTACGAAACTAACATATATTAAGGAAGAAAGTGATGGCATCTCTGTTCGACAGTTTTCAACTCGGCGATAATCTACTTCAAAACCGTATCATCATGGCGCCACTTACCCGGATGCGAAGCCAACAACCAGGCAACATCCCCTATCACTTAAATGCAGAATATTATAGCCAACGCGCAAGTGCTGGTTTGATTATTTCTGAAGCCACCCAAATCAGCCAACAAGGTCAAGGTTATCCCGCAACACCTGGCATTCATTCATCCGAGCAAGTCGCCGGATGGAAATTAATCACCGAAGCGGTGCACCAAAAAGGCGGAAAAATGTTCCTTCAATTGTGGCATGTGGGACGTATTTCTCATTCTTCGCATCAGCTAGGGGGCAATCTTCCGGTTGCGCCCTCAGCTATCAAGGCGTCAGGAAAAGTGGTCACAGCTGATTGGAAACAAGCTGATTATGAAACGCCGCACGCGCTGTTGCTGCATGAAATCAGCGCTCTCATCATGGATTACCACAAAGCGTGTGAAAATGCACAAGCAGCAGGATTTGACGGCGTGGAAATTCACAGTGCAAATGGCTACTTGCTTGATCAGTTTTTACAAGACGGTACCAACAAGCGTAATGATGAATACGGCGGCTCAATCGAACATCGTGCCAAACTGCTGCTCGAGGTTATGGACGTTGCTATCAGCGTATGGGGAAAAGGCCGCGTCGGTGTGCGCCTGTCTCCTTATGGGACCTTCAATGATATGTCAGATAGCGATCCTGTTGCATTATTTAGTTACGTTCTGGAGCAACTCAACACACGCCAGATCGCTTATGTGCATATGATTGAACCGCGCTCCACGAGCGCAGGGGGCAATGATACCCTAACTTCCGACGCGCCTTGTACCGCTGAGATATTCCGTAAAAAATTCAACGGCAGCTTTATTTCTGCAGGCGGTTACACGCCTGAAAACGCAAAGCAAACGGTGGCCGCAGGCCTTGCCGATGCCATTGCATTTGGAAGACTATTTATTGCCAATCCTGATCTGCCTCTACGTATAAAAGTCGGTGCAGAACTTAACAAATACAACCGAGCAACGTTTTACGGAGGCGCGGAAAAAGGCTACACCGATTATCCTTTTCTGTCCCAAGTAGGGACCTGAAATATCGCAACAAGCGAGCATACTAGGTTTTCATTTTTCAATCCTGTAGTGGAGCTAATCAACATGAGAGATCCCTTTTCAAGACAAGCTTCTCTCTTAAGCTATCTTGGGGTTTTGCCTCTTATTTTTTGTGCGGCGGCCATCATCGCTGGATACTATCCGGACGAAATGACTTTCATACAACGTGCTTACGGGGCCGTCATTGTTTCTTTCATTTCAGGGATCCATTGGGGGCTGAGCATGAAGGACCATCAAAGAAAAACCATTTGGCTCCTTACCACCAGCAATGTGATCGCTCTTTTAGCATGGGGGTCGTTATTGATGCATCACGCGATCAGCGCTTTTGCCACACTGACCCTGGCTTTCATCATTTTGCTTATGATTGATAGAAAACTATATCGTCTGGGACACATTGAACCGTGGTTTATCAAATTGCGTCATCGCTTAACACTACTTGTTACAATCGCCCTATTTGCAACAGGAGTGGCAGTTGTATGAAAAAGTATTTAATATTTTTGCTCATCATTTTAGTGGCGATCGGTGCCGCATGGAGACTACTTGTGAGTCATGTCGAACAGCCCAAATACGTCCTTGTTCAACAAAACGGTTCAATTGAAATTCGGGATTACAACACAATGATCGTGGCTGAAGTTGAAGTAACCGGAGATCGTAAAACGGCTATCAATCAAGGATTTCGCATGCTTGCCGATTACATTTTTGGAAACAACACCTCCTCGGAAAAGGTAGCAATGACTGCACCTGTCACCCAACAATCGAACGCCAAAATAGCCATGACCGCGCCTGTCACCCAACAAGGCGACGGAACAGGTAATTGGAAGGTGCGATTTATTATGCCATCTACCTACTGCGTTACTACGCTACCCAGACCGAATAATCAATTGGTAAAAATCGTAGAAATTACGCCTAAGCGATATGCGGTGATCCGCTTCTCTGGCACAGCATCTCAACAGCGACTAGCACAAGAACAGGAAAAGCTGCAGGCTTTCATCACACAACAAGGACTTTCCCCAAGCGCCCAAGCAACTTATGCTTTTTTTAATCCACCTTGGACACTACCCTTTCTGCGACGCAATGAAGTGATGATTGAAATCAAAAAGTAAGTTAAACATTGAGATGTTTGATAATATCTACCACTAACAGGTAGAAGCCATGCCCTAAAGTAGGAAATGTAAAGGCATGGCATTTTAATTTAACGTAATATTGTCCGGCTTTAATAACTACTTATTAATACGCTCATTCCCTATCAGGCTCAATTTGTTTGTTTTTTTAACCTTCCAAGACTCTGCATAAATATCAATTTTTAGAATCGGATAGTCAGGATAGAGTTTAACATAGTTTTGAAGAGTTTCTCTGAGAGGCTCAAGCTCAACATGACAGTTACAGTCAATTTGAATTTTTAACGCTCCGATAATATCTCTCAGCGCCATCCAATCTTGCTCTGATCGTAAATGCCTATAGTCTATTTCAATATAGGGTGTCATCTCGCCGTTTCTATCTAAAGTTACATTGTAGTTGAATAGCATTTTTATGTTCTCTTTGATAACTTGTATTTGCTGCAATAATGACCATCTAATATGTGACTAATACATAATATTTCAAAATGGTTCCCTAATATAATTTGATACTTGTCTCGCTCAATATTTTTAATAAATTGATGCTTTTCAGCTATTCGTTTTAAAGGCTCATGGTGTTCGGTCAGAATATATTCTGATTTACCGATTTCTGCATATTCAAAAAGATAGCCCAATTCGCTAGCTTCTTGATCTAGGATAAAAATCAGTTTATTTATCTCAGATTGCGCTTGAGATAACGTTAACTCCTTAGTCGTCTTGGGGAACCGTGAGAATAGGGTTTTTTTATAAAGCGCAACCAGCTGCTTTTCATTCAGATACCCATGATCCAGTATGGCATGGATGACATGAGACATTTGCATGGGTGTATTATCATCATATTTTTTTTCTGCTATTTCTGTCAATTTCCATAAGCGCTTAGGTCGACCTCTGATGGTTTTTTGATCTGTATAATCAACTAATTGGTTTTTATAATGTAAATATAAATGTTGCCTAATCGCCATGGGGGTTATGGCAAAAGCATCGGCCATCGAATGAGCGGTTTGCGGCCCATTAAGTTTTAAATAATTCAATATGTTATCACTAACCTTGGTTTTATCCATGAGAGCGAAGGACAACAAAATAAAGCCAACCATGGATTTAATATAGCTTTTGCTTTACTAAAACTCCAGCGACGCATTATAATTACTTTATTGAAGTTTTACTGCATGGATGCAAGAAGCATAAGGGGAAATACCCGTGTTTCTTGATGCCGAAATCCTTTCACGTGTTCAATTCGCGCTCTCTGTGGGGTTTCATATTCTTTTTCCCACTTTGAATCTCGGTTTGGCATTATTTTTAACCTATATCGAGTTTAGGTATTTAAAAACCAAATCCGAACTTTACCTTAATATCGCAAAATACTGGACGAAAATTTTTGCTCTAACCTTCGGCATGGGCGTGGTATCTGGCATCGTGCTCTCCTATCAACTCGGCACAAATTTTTCAGGATTTACTGATAAAGTAGGCCCTGTGCTCGGGCCATTGTTTGCTTACGAGGTGTTGACCGCATTTTTCCTAGAAGCAGGATTTTTAGGTATTATGTTGTTTGGTTGGAATAAAGTGTCACCACGAGTGCATTTTTTTTCAACATTTTTGGTTTGGATTGGCACGACCATTTCAGCATTTTGGATAATGTCGGCTAATTCTTGGATGCAAACGCCAGCGGGTTTTACCATCCAAGATGGCATTTATCATGTTAATTCATGGTGGAATGTTATTTTCAACCCTTCATTTTTACCTCGATATTTTCATATGCTACTCGCAGCTTATCTTACTACTGCTTTTGTGCTACTTGGCATTTCTGCTTGGCATACTCTAAAAAATATTCATTATAATGAGGCAAAGAAAACCTTCCAAGTTGCTTTAATTGCCGCTTGCTTAGTGGCGCCCCTGCAAGTTGTGATGGGTGACATTGTTGGTCTGACAGTTTATAAACACCAGCCATTAAAAACAGCTGCCATGGAGGGGCTTTGGGAAACACAAAAAGGTGCACCACTCGTTTTATTTGCTGTTCCCGATAAAGAAAAGCAATTAAATCATTTCGAGTTCTCTATTCCTGGGCTTGCCAGTTTGATCAACACGCATTCAATAGACGGCGAAATGGTTGGCTTAAAAAGTGTTCCTCAATCAGAACAACCCATGGTTGGTGTTGTTTTTTATAGTTTTAGAGTGATGGTTGGTATCGGACTACTTCTGATCGCAATGTCATTTCTAGGACTATATTTCTCAATAAGAAATACTGTATATTTAAAAACGTGGTATTTAAAAGCACTCGTATATTGCACTCCACTCGGTTTTGTTGCCACCATAGCAGGATGGTTTGTTGCAGAAACCGGAAGGCAGCCTTGGGTCGTTTATGGATTAATTAGAACCAAAGAATCAATATCCGCAGTTGATTCAGATCAAGTATTATTTTCTCTTGGGCTTTTTATTTTAGCTTACATCATCACTTTCAGCGCTTATTTATATTATCTGTTCAAACTTGTTAATATTGGACCGGATCGTGCTGCTGAGGATATCCATACCCCAAGTTTTACATACTTAACTACAGAACTTGTGAGAGAAAGTCCACACGATAAAATCTCTAAGGAGTAGTGATGATAGAGCATCTTCCGCTAATTTGGGCCGCAATTATCAGCTTTGTGATTTTATGCTATGTGGTACTTGATGGTTTTGATTTAGGTGTTGGTATCAACTTCATTTTATTTCACAGCGAAGCAGATAGGGATGTGATGATGAATTCAATCGCTCCTGTTTGGGACGGCAATGAAACATGGATGATTTTAGGAGCGGCTTGTTTATATGCTGCTTTTCCCGCTGCATTTTCTACAATATTACCCTATCTTTATATCCCAATAAGTTTGATGGTCTTTTTTCTGATATTCCGTGGTGTTTGTTTTGAATTCCGATTTAAAGATGAAAGCCATAAAAAAATGTGGAGTATCTGTTTTTCATCCTCATCTTTTGCTATCGCATTTTTACAAGGATATATTTTAGGCAATGTGTTGATGGGCATATCCCCACAGGGACAACACTTATCGCTACTATCCTTTATTTCCGGCCTTGGTGTTATCTTGGGATATAGCCTATTGGGATTAACTTGGTTGATCAGAAAAACCACGGACAAGCAACAACATGCAACTTTTAAGTATGCCAAAATTAATGTGATTTTACTGGCTATTGCTTTTGCAGTTATCAGTTTAATTTCACCACTTAGTAGCGAGCATATTTATAATCGATGGTTTATTTATCCTGAAATATTTTACTTGTTGTTTTTGCCATTGCTCAGTTGTGTTGTATTTGCATACCTAATCAGATGCATCAATCAACATAATGAAAAGCAACCCTTTAGATTGACTATTTTACTTTTTGTATTAGCTTATATTGGTCAATGCTACAGTATATGGCCTTACATTATTCCCTACCAATTGACTTTCTTTCAGGCTGCATCACCACCTAGCTCACTAATATTTATGCTCATAGGAATATCGTTATTGCTGCCGGTTCTAATTGGGTACACGCTATACACTTACTATACTTTCAGAGGTAAAGCGAATGAAGAACACTACCACTAAAAGTATTAAATCACTTTTGGTAACAAAGAAAAATCAATACATTTGGGCTATACTATTATTTGTAATTGGCTTGGCCGGTTTTTTATGTTTAAGCTTTACTGTTAGGTTTTTAATGTCGTTCATTTATCCCAGCTAGGAGGTATTTACGATGAGGCTGAACTCGAAGAATGAAAACAGAATTGGCATTATACACGCTAAATCAGACATGCTCGGCTACACCATTCAAGTTAAAGAAAATTCAAATTACGTATTTCCAACAGGAAAGAACACTTCTCCTTGTTTCTTATCATTAAAAGAAGCCAAAGCTAATCTAAAAAGCTTAGGCGTTGGTAAGGCTTATATGGTTTATGACAATTTGTATGACGATATTGGCAATGTGAGTAGCGGTTCGCAGGATGATTGGGTGCCAATCGATATTTAAATTTCTTTAAAGTAGTATAAATATCGAGATTAAAATCGCATGCAATCAGATGTTATCATCGCCATTTTATACGAACTAGCTCAATCAGTTTATTCCTTTGGAATTTCACTATTGTGCCAAACCGCTTTTAACCTAGCATCACGACCGCAGTTCAACCGGTAAAGGCGATATCTCGTTGGATTCTTCGCCTGATAATTTTGATGATACTCTTCCGCATCGTAAAAAGTTGTAAAGGGTAAAATTTGAGTCACAAACGTTTTACCAAGCTGCTTTTCCAGGACTCTTTTGCTTTCTTCGGCTTTCGCTTTTTGATCTGGATTGTGATAATTGATCTCATATGTTCGTTTTGGCAATTGCCCTTCAGGAACAAATACTAAAGCCGCTGAATTCATGCAATAACGCTTACCGGTAGGGGCTGGACCATCGTTAAAGACATGTCCTAAATGCGAATTGCAGCGTTTACAAATGACTTCTATACGGGCAATGCCAAAAAGGCCACGAACGATATCTTTTTGATCCCGCTTTTCAATAACCGCTCCTTTTATTGGAGCATAAAAACTTGGCCACCCCGTTCCTGAATCAAATTTAGCTTCAGAACTATACAATGGGAAATCACCACCGCAACAAGCACAGTAATATGTTCTCTTTTCAAAAAAAGGTCATTCTATTGGCAGTGAACCTTAACGGCACAAGATATCTTCCAATCGAGTTTAATAGCGGGTCGACAATCGGCCTTACGTAGGGATCTAACACGCAGCCTCCTGGATTTAATTTATTTTATGAAAAGATTCCTTGTCCTAAAAATGACGAAATATGGCACTTTAAGAACGCGCTGACATATGAAAATAAAAATCATGTCCCTTAGGTTACTTTATTCGTATGCTAAAGCACATATTGATCATAATCACTTCATGGCAGTTAGTTAAACTTATTTTTAGAAGCATCGTGTCTGCATAATTACATTATCAGCAACTATAAAGATTCAAACCGTGGTTGAGCGGGCGAGTCACAAAAGAAAATCGCACACAATCGCTTCTGCGCTGGACAAGGTGACCTTTTAAGATGGGGCACTGTCTCTAAGGCTACTCATCTTTGAATAATTTTTTATGGCTAATTGCATCTGCTAACGTGTATTGGTTAAGGCTTTTCAAAAAGGCTTGATTAGCATCCATCAGAAAATGTTTAAGCTGGCAGGTGCTGGTAATACGACAAGTGTTGGTGTCGCGATTGAAACATTCGACTAAATCCATGTTGGGCTCAAGTTGCTGAACAAGTTCGCCCAAACGCAACTTGTTGGGATCACCTGCTAAAGTGATGCCGCCTCCTTTGCCTTTACTGCTGTTGATATAACCCAGCTGAGACAGTCTATGGATGACCTTAACCAAATGGTTGCGCGAAATACCATAGTACTCTGCAATCTCTTTGACGTTACAAAGTCTTTCTGGATGTGCAGCAACATACATCAAGCTACGAATGCCATAATCCGTAAAAATAGTTAGCTGCATACATTCTCTCTTAAAAAATAACTTGAAATCTACACGCCATTCGCTAATATGTATTCAAAATACATATTAGGCAGGAGCTAGCGATGTTAAGTGAAAAAAATATTCAAATTGTGAAATCAACTGCCCCTATTCTAGAAGAAAACGGGGAAACACTCACGCGGCATTTTTATAAACGCATGTTCTCACATAACCCTGAAGTTGCGCCCTTTTTCAACCCAACCCACCAACATGCGGGGTCTCAACAAAAAGCCTTGGCAGCAGCGTTATGTGCTTATGCCGCTAACATTGATAACCTGGAAGTTTTAGGCAATGCGGTTGAGTTGATTGCTCAAAAACATGCCTCGCTGTTAATTAAACCGGAGCATTATCCGATTGTCGGCGCCAATTTATTGGCTTCGATAAAAGAGTTATTAGGCGACATCGCAACCGATGAAGTGATTGAAGCTTGGCGACAAGCCTACGAATTTTTAGCTCATATTTTGATAGGTCGAGAAGCACAAATTTATCAGGAGCAAGCCGCTTTATCCCATGGATGGGAAGGATTTAAAACTTTCCGAGTACTTAGAACACACAAAGAAAGCAGCATTATTACTTCATTTTATCTTTCTCCCCTAGATGGCCAAGCTGTCCCAACTTACAAACCGGGTCAATATATTACCGTACGTGTTCCAGGGCCTCATGGCTTCACCACTATGAGAAACTACAGTCTCTCGGATATTCCTTGCCGCGATTATTTCCGAATCAGCGTAAAACGTGAAACCGATGATGACGCCAATACACACCGCGGCTATGTTTCAAATATGCTCCATGATCAAGTCAATGTGGGTGACACGCTAGAAATTGCACCTCCTTGCGGTGAATTTTATCTTGATTTACAAGCAGCGCATGATAGACCGCTGGTGCTACTGGCTGCGGGCATTGGGATCACGCCGATCATCAGCATCTTAAAAGCGGCTATCGATAATATGCCAAATCGTCAAATCATTTTAATCCACGCTTGCCTCAATGAAACAGTACAAGCATTTAGAACGGTGGTTGATGCACTTGCCGCTAAACATAACAATCTGACGGTTCATCATTGTTATAGCGAACCTCCCTTGCCGAATGTTATTCGTTCTGACGCAGATAGTACCGGAGTAATCGATGGCGCGTTGATTGAATCTTTTATTCCTCAACGAAATGCAGATTACTATTTCTGCGGGCCTAAACCTTTTATGGTGAATATTTATCATCAGTTACTAGAATGGGGAATTCCGGCAACTCAAGTGCATTTTGAATTTTTTGGACCAAGGCAGGAGTTGACGAGAAAAATAGCTTAAAAGCAGTGCCGGGCAAGTGAGAAAATAGCCTACTTCGTCATTAGCTTTAATGATACTTGCTGCATGTTCTTATAATTACATTATTTGTAACTTTAGGGACATGAAAGCCTCAGAAATGCTAGTTCGAGCTTGGCTTATGGGTAAATATTGGCTATTATGTCCTTAAGGTTACATTTTTGGTAACCTTAAGGACATGGTGACCGAGTGAACTTACGCTCATACATAAAAGATATTCGAAAGAATGGAAAGCGCTGCTTTACCATCTTGGATATCGTTCAGCAATTTAACGTTTCAAATAGTCATGCCAGGGTGGCTTTACATAGGTTACTTAAAACCGGAGATCTGATCTCGCCGGCAAGAGGTTTATATGTCATTGTGCCACCAGAACATCAACCGCACGGCTCTATCCCTTCACAAGAATTGGTACCTTTAGTAATGAACTATTTGGGCGTTCATTATTATGTCGCGCTTTTAAGTGCAGGGTTGTTTTATGGGGCGACCCATCAAAAGCCTGCAAGGTTCCAAGTGATATCAGACAAGCGTATCAAGCACCCATCAACTTTTGGCGATGTGGAAATTGATTATATTTATAAGAAATCCGTGCTTGAACTACCCACTCAAGATTTTACTGTCAGCACTGGCTATCTTAAGGTGGCAACCCCTGAGTTGGTTGCCCTTGATTTACTCGAATATCCTAATCATGCAGGTGGTCTAAATCATATCGCTACTGTTTTCTCAGAACTTATTGAGACGCTAGATCCTATAAAACTAATCAATCTTGCGAAAAATACCCGTACAGAATATCAGTTACAACGTATTGGTTATATTCTAGAGCATATTGATGTAAGCGATGAATCAAACGCTGCAATGATAATCAACGCTCTTGCGCTATATGTTAAAGAAAACAAGCCAAGTTATTTGCCACTTGCATCTGAAATTTCTAAGATAGGCTATCACAGATGCCAAAGGTGGAGAATTATTGAAAATTCAGAAATAGAGAGCGATTTATGATCCCTGAAGTCTTTATTGAAAATTGGCGCAAAACTATCCCATGGCAAATGACTGAACAGATAGAGCAGGATTTAATCATTAGTCGCGCTTTGGTTGATTTGTATAATGATCCCCATGTCAAAGATGCGCTTGTTTTTCGCGGTGGCACTGCACTCAATAAATTGTTTATCAACCCTCCTGCAAGGTATAGTGAAGATATCGATTTTGTTCAAAAAAATGCTGTCCCCATTGGACAAACAATTGATGCTATCAGAACACTGTTAAAACCATGGTTAGGTGAACCAAAAAGAAAAATTACGCAACGTAGCGCAAAGCTTACCTACAAATATGACTCTTTTAATAACATTCCGGCAAAGCTAAAAATTGAGATAAACACAACAGAGCATTTTCAAGTACTACCCTTAAAAACAGTTCCTCTCTCTATGGATTCAGATTGGTTCAAAGGGACAGCCGATATCATTACATATGAATTAGATGAACTGATGGCAACTAAGCTGCGGGCTCTTTATCAAAGACGCAAAGGACGAGATTTGTTTGATGTATGGTATGTGGCAGATCGCAGTTTAATTAACTTAAATCGAGTTTTTGACATTTTCTCTCAGTACTGCAGTTATAACGGTGTGAAGATCACACGCGAAGAATTTCTAAAAAATCTTGAGCTGAAAAAAGATCATCGCGACTTTAATATGGATATGAGAATCTTATTGCCATCAAAATTGAATTGGAATTTTGATGAAGCCTATCAATTTGTCGTAAATAGCGTGATTAGCAAAATGCCCTAAACATTGTAATGACTCATCACGCCGAAGCTTAAGCATAGGCAGATGGCGGAGAGGGAGGGATTCGAACCCTCGGTACCTTATTAGGGTACAACGGTTTTCGAGACCGCCCCATTCGACCGCTCTGGCACCTCTCCGAGGCGGACATCATACGAAAAAAGCAGACAATTTGCACGCTTGTTCAATTTAGAAATTGGGATTGTTGTTTGAGTAGAGGGAGGGATTGACTCCCGGCGTCGCAAAGCTATGCCGGGCAAGCGCGCTATCTTGATTGCTTGTCCGGAGTAGCTCGAAGAGCGAAGACGGATCGACCCTCTGTACCTTATTAGGGTACAACGGTTTTCGAGACCGCCCCATTCGACCGCGCTACGCACCTCTCCGAGGTGGGTATGATACGAAAAACATGAA
>CAZCXZ010000075.1:0-10666 GCA_964502705.1 Uncultured Candidatus Berkiella sp.
AGGTTAGATGGTGGTTGTGATCCGGCTTATATTGCGCGTCGCGTGTTACGCATGGCCAGTGAAGATATTGGTAATGCTGATCCGCGTGGTTTAACGATAGCGCTCGATGCGTGGCAAGCCTTAGATAGACTGGGTCATCCTGAAGGCGAGTTAGCCTTGGCCCAAGCGGTGGTTTATTTGGCCGCTGCGCCTAAAAGCACGGCAGTTTATAATGCCTTTAACGATGTCATGGCAGATATTAAAAAGCAACCTTCATACAATGTGCCAGAACATTTACGAAATGCGCCTACCAAATTCATGAAAAAGATCGGTTATGGCAAAGCGTATCGCTATGATCCTGATGAACCAGGACACTTTGCCAAAGGCCAAACCTACTTCCCAGAAGAAATAGGTGAGAAACAATATTATTTCCCAAGACCTTATGGTCTTGAAATTAAGATCGCTGAAAAATTACATTTTCTCCGTCCACTTAAAACGCATGAGAGCTAGCAAATGATTGATCCAAATTTACTGCGCACTAAATTAGAAGAGGTTGTTGCCAATCTAGCCAAACGTGGCAACGTGCTGGATACTGAAAAATTTAAATCCATGGAAGAATCCAGAAAAGCGTTACAGATGAAAACGCAACAATTGCAAAGTCAGCGCAATGCGATTTCTAAAGCCATCGGTCATGCTAAAGCAAAAAAAGAAGACGCAAGTCATTTGATGAAAGAAGTTGAAGGGGTTACGGCGGAATTAGCAACCACCGAAAAAGAATTCGAAGCGGTTCATAAAGAACAAACCGAATTTATGGCTTATTTGCCGAATCTCATCCATGACAGTGTGCCTGTGGGCAAAGATGAAAATGCCAATGTGGAAGTGCGTAAATGGGGTGAGCCTAAAGCTTTTGATTTTGTTCCCAAAGATCATGTTGATTTGACTGAAAAAGCACGTGCAATTGATTTTGATGCAGCCAGTAAAATGTCGGGGGCCCGTTTTAGTGTATTACGGGGTGACGTAGCCAAATTGCATCGCGCGTTAGCGCAGTTCATGTTGAACGTACACACCACGGAGCACGGCTACCAAGAAATGTATGTTCCTTATATGGTAGAGCGTGAAGCCCTTTATGGGGTCGGTCAATTGCCTAAGTTTGAACAAGATTTGTTTCATTTAAAAGGCGAGCGCAGTATGTGCTTGATCCCAACCGCAGAAGTTTCACTCACCAATTTGGTGCGTGACACCATTTTATCTGCTGATGAATTACCACTCAAATTTGTCAGTCACACTCCTTGTTTCAGAAGTGAAGCGGGATCCTACGGCAAAGATACTCGGGGAATGATTAGACAGCATCAGTTTGAAAAAGTAGAGCTAGTGCAAATTGTGACACCAGAATCTTCTTATGAAGCATTAGAATCTTTAACCAAACATGCTGAAACCATCTTGCAGCGCTTAGAATTGCCGTATCGCGTCATGGCGTTATGTAGCGGTGATATTGGTAACGCAGCTGCCAAAACTTATGACTTAGAAGTCTGGTTGCCTAGCCAACAAAAATATCGTGAGATCTCATCTTGCTCGAATACCGAATCTTATCAAGCACGACGTATGCAGGCACGTTACCGTAAATCAGCCGATGCAAAACCGGAATTAGTGCACACTTTAAATGGTTCAGGCCTTGCAGTTGGGCGCACGCTCGTTGCTGTGTTAGAAAATTACCAAGATGCAGAGGGTAATGTCATTGTACCGAAAGCCTTATATCCCTTCATGGGAGATACGCGAGTTATACAATTAGCGGTTGCGTGAATATTCGCCGTATCATAGTATAAGTTCATCGCTGTTAGTGGGTACAAGGAATTGACCCCAAAGGTTTGGCAATGAAAAAAAGATTAACAACGCTCCTAATGTGCTTAGCATCAACGCAAGCTTTTGCGACGGTTTCGGTAGGAGACTTTCAAATCAACGGATTTTTCGCCGCAGGTGCCTCTTGGTCCACGGTTGATTATCTTAATACGGGCGTAGAGCCTGTTTATGTATCTTTGATCCGTCAGCGACCAAGCTGGGAAAAAGATACTAACGTTGGTCTTCAATTTACCAAATTTTTACGGGAAGATGTTAGCGTAACAGCTCAATTGTTCGCTGAAGGTGCGAAAGATTTTGACATTGAAGCTTCATGGGCGTTTATCAAATGGGAGCCAAACGATCGTTGGCAATTCCGCGCAGGTCGCGTTAGAACCCAAACTTACATGCTTTCAGATTATGTGAATGTCGGTTATGCCTATCCTTGGATTCGGCCACCACAAGAAGTGTACTCTCAGATCCCTGCTTCATTCAGTAACGTCACTGGCGCGGACGCCCGTTACAAAATGGTATTGTGGGGCCAAGATTTAACGCTGTCAGGTTTTTATGGCGCAACTAATGCCGAATTAGAATTCCCTATTCCTTCTCAGATTGCCCCACCCGGCAACACGATTCACGACTTCGTGGATGTGCGATTGCGCGACATGTATGTTATCAACGCAAGATTTGGCGATGAGACATTCAGTGTACGAGCGGGTTATGAAGCGACCAGAGTCACTCTTTCCCCTAATGCGGGCTCAGTGATGGAAGGCTTGAACGTGGGTATTAATTCCCTCGTTGGCATGGGCGTGCTCGGACCAGACTATATCAACTATTATACCGCTTATAATGCGGGTGCCAGCTTTAAAGGGATTGGTTACCAGTTTGACTGGAATAATTTTGTCAGCATGGGTGAGTGGGTAAAAAGAAGTGTTGATTCCCATATCGTTGCAGATGTGATTGGTTGGTATTTGATGGGTGGTTACCGTTACAACGAATTAATGCCACATATTACCTTTGCAAGAGAACGCTTAGCAGACAATTACTCTCGACGTTTTAATAGCACTGCCAATTTAGTTGCTATCACGCCTCAACCATTTGGTTTAGGTCTTAGCCAGAACTTGAATCAAATTTCTCAAGCGCTGATCAACACCAGCCAATACTTTGATGGCGGGGCAGGTGAGCAAACCTCCGTTACGATCGGTTTGCGTTGGGATGTGTATGAAGGTATTGCGCTCAAAGGCGAATACTGTCACGTTCACCCGGACTTCTATAGCCCAGGCTTGTTTGATGTGGTGCCACACAAATCTGCCAATATTTATTCCTTAGCTGTAGATGCGGTGATGTAATGGGGCGCAAAACATCACTCGTTAATAAAATGAAATTGTCAGCTTTAGTCGCTTTGCTCTCGGTTGCTATTTCCGCTCCAGTTCAAGCAGAGATAGTTGTCATTGGCAACCAGCTATTACCTGTAACCACTTTATCGCGTGATGAAATTTATCGGATCTATTTGGGCAAAACCAAATATTTGCCGAATGGTGCAAAAATAGTACCCATCGATCAAAAAGTGGGAACAGCTTCACGAAGCCAGTTTTACAGTAGCATTCTTCGTAAAACCGAAACAGAAATTAAATCCTATTGGTCACGCATTACATTTAGTGGTCAAGGGAATCCACCCGCACAGCAAGATGATGATGTAGCCGTCCGAAACCAAGTTTCAGAAGATCCAAATTGCTTAGGTTATATTGATAAGTCGTTGGTCGATAGCTCAGTTAAGATCGTTTACAGCCAACCATTTAACGTTAAACCCAAAAACAGTTTAAGACCATTGGCGATTAGTGCCATGATGCAAAAGGGATAGTCATGGCTATAAAATCAACAAAAAATATCTTACTGGCTACATTCTGTTTGGTTCTTATGCCACTGAAAGCAGTGGCAGAAATTGCGGTGATCACCAATCCTGATCTTCCTGTTACATCCATGTCACGTGAAGAAATCAATCGTATCTATTTAGGTAAAATGAAATTCCTTCCTAGTGGCGCTAAGATAACCCCGGTCGATCAACGTCCTGGCGCATCAGCCAGAACGCAGTTTTATGCCAACGTGATGCGTAAAACTGAAACCGAAATGAAATCATACTGGTCACGCGTGATCTTTACCGGTCAAGGCCAGCCACCACTGCAAGAATCTGACGATCAAGCAGTGAAAGCATTTGTGGCTAAAAACCCTAGTGCGCTTGGCTATATTGATAAATCATCGGCTGATAGCAGTGTGAAGATAGTCTATAGCGCGGATTAATGCGGTTTTAAAGACGCATCTTGTTGTGGTGTTTTCTCATCTTCTTCTGCTCTTTGCAAATCATTAGGTTTGTTACCCAACAACCTTTCAGTTGCGTGTAAAGCTGCATAGCCGGCTGTAGTGCCAAATGCAAAATAGAGTCCGTTAGCCATGCTTTCCCCTAATGCGTTCGTGATGGTTGGCTTTTTTACTAATTCCATTTCCAGCTCAATGCGTCTTTGAATTAATTCAGCGGTGCCCTGCTTCTTAGTTATAACAAAGGTATTGTTGACCCATTCCCCAACGATAATACTTCCCGATCTAAGATTTTCTAATGCTTGCTGTAATGCCTCTAATCCTAACGGAATAGGGTGATTATCTAGCAAGCATTCTACCATCCGGTAATTCTTTGAACTTGATAGTGTTATAAGAGCCTGTTCTTTGCATTTTTGTGCAAGTCTCCAATCCCAGGCATTAGCGTCATAAAGTGATAGGTAGTAATTAACAATGTGGGTATTTCTCCTAAGAGCATGATGTTCTAATAAGTTGAGTCCACTAAGTAGACCATAGCCGCGATGAAAATTCCAAATGGTGTAGGGTTCAGTGCTAGGGAATAATCCCTTTTTAGCATCTTCATCTGCAACTAATCGGTGCCAAGATAGTAAAAGCTTAAAGATCTCTAAATCTGAAGTGTTAAATAATTGATCCAAGATAAAATCTTTTGATAAAACAAAGGTTTTTAAGATAATTTCTGTAACTTCAACTTTGTCATGTTTGACAGCATGCGTAAGCATTCTGTAGACATCCTGCTGATTAAAATAGATTTGTTGAATAAAAAAAGCCATATCAAAATCTTCATATGAGATCGCGATTGAAACAGCGGCATCTATGTCCTGTTCATTGAGATCAAAGTCTTTCAAATAACGAACGATTTCATGGTTATTTCTTCTTGCTGCAGTTTCTAAAGCTTCAGGTGCAGTTGTAATCGGCTGTCCTTTTAACGCTTGAAACCTTTTCATTAAATCGACATTGCCGTTATTAGCACACAATTTGAATCCAACATCACACACTATCGATTTATGCTTGTCATCAATATTTTCGAATGAATGATTGTTCGATAACATAATTCCGATCAAAGTGGCTTTTGCGTTATCATCAGTTATGGCATTGATGGTAGGTTTATCTCCCTGCAATGCAGCTAGAATCAGTTTGATGTCAATTTCAGGAAATGCTTCTTTAAGAAAACAAATTTCACTTAATGCATATGGCAAAGCATATTCTTGATAATCGTTGGGATACATTATCTTTAAATAGGGAAAATACTTGTTAATCAGAGCTATTGCATAAATCTGCAGTTGCTCATGCCAGTGACGACTCACTTGGCTTGCTCGATAAAGATCTTTAATATCAAAATCTATTTCTGAAAAAATGGTACGGAGCATTTCTGAAGGTAATTCATCAATTGTTAACTCAACAGAATGTTTGAGTTTATGCTTCTTTCTTGAGCTGCTGGAAATGTTAGATTCAACGCCGCGTTTCATGATCAAATACCTACAATCAATTTGAATTTGCGGCATGATGGCATAACTTGCATGTTCAAACTATCAATTGCAGATAATTGTGGGAGCATTTCAGATGGCAGGAATGACTCTGAAAAAGGCTTAATAATAACATCCTATTTTGTGTGATGTTTTTATGCAGTGTAAAAAAAAGCCTCCGATTGGAGGCTTTTTTATCGCTATTGAGTACATTCTTTAGAAATTTGCGTTTCTCTGTCTTAGCGATGAACTTGGTGTTGTAGCAACATCGACCGAAGACTGTCTTGTTTGATTGTTTTTAAAAGCAAACGTAATTGAAGTATTCACAGGCATATCTTTCTCACCTTTTTGTTCTTGAATACTGTCATGTAGTATTTGGCAAGAGATGGGATCTTTGGCTAACGCTAAAGCACGTTCTTTATCTTTGACACTTAACGGAATGTTTGTATCTTCTAATATCACTTTTAACACCCCAGTTCGGCCATGTTGTACCGCAAAGTGAAGCGCTTCGACTTTAGCATGACAAGCAAAATTCCAATCTGCAGCGTTTCTATCTGCCACTTTGAGAAAGCCGCCAATCAGACCATCATTTCCTTGGTGCATGCTCCAAATCAATAAACTGACCGTATTGATTTTATAATCAAAGTAACATTTGCCTTTTAGCTTCCAAATAGAATCTCCACGACCTAGAAAAGTCGAGAGCCAATGATTTGTATTTGCAGCCTGATATTTGTCATGTAAAGCCTTTAATAATCCGATGCGAACGCGAGGAACCACATCAACATCAAACAGTTCCTTGACTAAGAAAGCAATCGAAATCTCAGGACGTTTGGCAGTATTTAGAAAAGCGGCGTCGTTATCATAGCGGCCGATATTTAATAACATCTGTTCGAAATCATCGGGTTTGGCTTCTTTATCTTGTCTGTGAAAATAAAGCGCAATCTCTGCATCTTCAAGCGCCATTGCCAGGGTGACAAAGTATTCACTACCTTCAACCGGGAATGAACCTGCCAATGTTTTTACCTTAGTAAAATCTCTTTGTCTAATTGCACAGGTGATAGCGGTGATCTTTTGCGATCTTTGCAAATAATAGTCTTCATCTGAGAATAAGGGTATTTGAGAGTCATTCGCTAATAAGATACCTTTTAACACCGGTATTTCATTATCTATTTGGTTTGTCGCTAAGATTTCTTCCTTGCTTTCACCCGAAAATGCACGTAGCAGTTGTCGAATAGAAATCTTTGGGTATTTATTATGAAAGAAAGCATGCTCTTCATTGAATACTTTTAAGGGAGCGTTTTGGCATTCCTGGCTTTTTGTTTGTAAAAGATAGGGGAAGTATTTCTTGATAATGTTTAATGCAAATTCATTAACAGCCTCATCTGAATCAGGGGCCGTTTCTAAGCCCATTTCAGATAATAGGGTCTCTCTTAAGTCTTGTGACAGAGATTCATAAGCGGATTTAACAGGTGCAGATAACATAAAATACTTCCAAACGACTACAAAGTTAAGTCAGTAATGTTATTAGCAAAGTTGAGTTTTTACAATGTAAAAGATTAAAAGCGGACAAAAAAAAGCCTCCGAACGGAGGCTTTTTATAGAGCGTGTAATTAGTCGCGATTGCCACTAAATACCGAAAGAATGTTCAACAAGGAGATAAACAAGTTATATAAAGCAACGAAGATAGAAACGGTTGCTAAAATATAGTTTGTTTGACCGCCATGTATGATTGCGCTGGTTTCAAACAAGATCACAGCAGAGCTAAATAACATGAAGCCTGCAGATAATGCGAGTTGTAAAACCGGCATTGGGAAGAATATTTGAACCATCACTGCCAGCAGCAGAATGATGGCGCCTGACATTAAGAACCCACCCATATAGCTAAAATCTTTACGGGTAGTCAGGGCATAGCCTGAGAGACCAAAGAAGATGATCCCGGTTCCGCCTAGCGCAGTGAAAATGAGTTGATGACCATTCACAAACGTATGCAGGTAGTAATTCAGCATAGGTCCCAGTGTATAACCAAGTAAACCGGTTAACGCAAAAACACCGACGATCCCTAATACGCTGTTGCGAGTCGCATTGATGAAAAAGAGCAGCCCAAAATATAACAGCAGGGAGAAGAAACCAAGGGATGGCGCATTGGTTGCCATCGCAACACCTGCCATTGCTGCACTAAACAACAATGAAGAACCCAACAAAATATAGGTGTTTCTAATGACTGAGTTAGTTTGTAAAATTGATTCACTGCGAGCACGTGTAACTGCAGTTAATTGTTCTTGAGCCATTTGATAACTCCTTCCAGCAGGTATATAGCTAGTTTGATTATACCATAGTATATATGTTGGTAGTAAACTATGGTAATGCACACGTAAATAATCCCAGTTACATCACTTATTATTGGGGCGACCATTTCGAAATTCAAGGTTGATTTGCGATGCCCACCTTGGGTAGACTGCGCACACTGTGGGAGAGGTGGCAGAGCGGTCGAATGCGGCGGTCTTGAAAACCGTTAAAGGGAAACCTTTCCAGGGTTCGAATCCCTGCCTCTCCGATTTCTCTGCACGCTTTTCTTTTATGCGTTGTTGCCGTCGGGTTCTCATAATCCTCGTGTATGAAGTATACACTCCGGTTATTCGACCCTAGGCGCCTAGCCTAAAAGAAAATCGTTTTGAGAATGGTTTTAGTGCCCTTGTCCGGCGTAGCTCGAAGAGCGAAGACGGATAATGCCAAACTGCTTCGAAGAATGTTTGTGTTAAGTTAGTTTCTAGCTAGGAATTTAAAACCCAGCAAGTAACAAAAAATAGATATTTAACCCCGCGCCATAAGGCGTGCCATTGGTTAAATATGAATACTAGTAATGTCCAAGTGCCTAGGTTATTCTGGGTTAAAAGCTGACAACTGCCCCATGGGGAATTTCTATTTTGATCACCATACTAATCGTTGACGACCATGAACTTGTTCGAGCGGGTATCCGTAGTTTGCTGTCAACGGTAAATGGACTCAAAGTCATTGGCGAAGCCTCTTCTGGCGAAGAAGCCGTTAAAATGGCGCGTGAAAAACATCCGCATGTGGTTTTAATGGATGTGAGAATGCCAGGCATCGGCGGGTTAGAAGCAACCCGTAAACTTCTTAGAACAGATCCTGACTTAAAAATTATTGCGCTCACCGTCTGTGGTGAAGAACCATTCCCTTCAAAATTATTACAAGCCGGTGCTGCCGGTTATTTAACGAAGGGTTCTGGCTTAGATGAAATGGTTCAAGCGATTCATTCAGTGCATCATGGCAAGCGTTACATTAGCCCCGAAGTTGCACAGCAATTAGCGCTCAAACATCTCTCTGACGAAAAAGCATCCCCATTTGAAACCCTTTCAGAGCGTGAATTACAGGTTATGCTCATGATAACCAGCGGTCAGAAAGTTCAAGAAATATCCGATAAATTGTGTTTAAGTCCTAAAACGGTTAACAGTTATCGATATCGACTATTTGAAAAATTGAGTGTCAATAGTGATGTAGAGCTAACCCATTTAGCAATCCGTCATGGGATCTTAGACACCGAAACTGCTGTAAACTAATTTTCTTTTATGTTCGATTCTAAAGCTTTCCTTAAAGTGCTGAGCACGCATCCTGGCGTTTATTGCATGCGCGATGCTGCCAATAAAATTCTTTATGTCGGCAAAGCAAAAAATTTAAAAAACCGGGTTAGCAGTTATTTTAAAGAACACGATGACCCGCGCATCAGTCAAATGGTCAGCCAAATTGCCAGTATTGATATCACAATAACGCCGAGTGAGAACGAAGCGCTATTGCTTGAAAATTCTCTGATCAAAACATTGAAGCCACGTTACAACGTTATTTTCCGAGATGATAAGAGCTACCCTTATTTGTTTCTTTCAAAACATGAATTTCCACGCTTAGTGTATTTTAGAGGCAAACAAAAATTGGCGGGTCAGTATTTCGGACCGTACCCTAGTAGCTTGGCGGTGAGAGACACGCTGACGATTCTGCAAAAGCTTTTCAAAATACGCCAATGTGATGATTTGTTTTTTAACAACCGATCCAGACCGTGTTTGCAGTACCAAATTGGTCGTTGTTCAGCACCCTGTGTCGATTATGTGACACAAGAAGATTATCAAACACAGGTTAATAACGTTGCCCTTTTTTTAAAAGGCAAAGAAAGCACCATCATTAATGATTTAGTGCAGAAAATGGAAACGGCATCACAGCAGCATGCTTTTGAAGCCGCGTCTGCTTTTCGTGATCAAATTACCCGCTTGCGGATGATCCATGATCAGCAAGTCATTTATCGACAGCATGGTAATGCAGATGTGATTGCGGTTGGAGAGCTTAAGGGGCATTTCTGTATCCAGATGCTCTATATTCGCCAAGGTCGCATTTTAGATACTCAGACCTATTTCCCCAAGCAAGTGGGAGAGGGCACGCGAAGCAGCGTTTTAAGGGGCTTCTTGACGCAGTTTTATTTAAACCAAGAAGACAAGCTAGATTACCCCAGTGAAATCCTACTGAATGATACAGTTGATGATGCTGAGCTGATTGCAGAAGCGTTGTCGGATGCTGCAAAACATCGCGTAAAAGTGTTTGTGCCGCAAAAGGGCGAGAAAATACGATGGTTAACCATGGCTTCCGAGAATGCCGTGCAAGCGTTGCATCGCAAATCAAGCCAAGCAACTTTCGTTACACAACGCTGGTTAGAATTAAAGAAAGTTTTAGGACTCAATCAAGCACTGTCACGTATCGAATGTTTTGATATCAGCCATACCCAAGGTGAAGCAACTATCGCTTCTTGTGTGGTTTTCGATGCAAATGGCGCCATGAAAGCCGAATATAGACGCTATAACATGGACGTTGTCGCAAATGATGATTATGCGGCCATGGAACAAGCGCTCACTAAGCGTTACTTAAAGCGCAAAACTGAAGAATTACCATTACCAGAACTCATTATGGTAGATGGTGGGAAAGGGCAATTGCATCGCGCTAAGAAAGCGTTGTTAGAATGTCAGATTTTGGATGTCATGTTG
>CAZCXZ010000075.1:10676-12704 GCA_964502705.1 Uncultured Candidatus Berkiella sp.
AAGCCTGGACTTGAAACCTTGTATGTAACACGTGTCCAGAGCGATGAAGAATCCATCATTAAGTTACCACCCACTTCAAGCGCACTGCATTTACTGCAGCAGATCCGCGATGAGGCGCATCGCTTTGCAATTTCAGGGCATCGTCAGAAGCGTGCCAAAGCGCGCAAGCACTCTCCTTTAGAGGCGATCCCTGGGATAGGTGAGAAGCGTCGCCAGGCGCTGATCAACCATTTTGGCGGCTATCAGGCGCTGGCTGGCGCAAGTATTGAAGCTATCTCAAAAGTGCCTGGAATCAGTTTGGATTTAGCTCAAAAAATTTATGAAGCGCTGCATAGCTAAAACAACTATTATTAACTTGCTCGTATCAATAAGGCCATGCTAGCCTCCCTACTAGCACTCACATTTTTGACGTGGTAAATCATGCAAGGCGTAATGAGTATTCCGAATTTACTCACAGCAGCAAGGATTATGTTAATCCCTTGTTTTGTTGTTGCCTTTTATTTACCCACGAAACATGCAGGCGTCATTACCGCCGCGATTTTCTGCCTAGCAGGTGCCACAGATTGGTTGGATGGTTATCTTGCTAGAAAATTAAACCAAACGTCCCGCTTTGGCGCGTTTTTAGATCCCGTGGCCGACAAGCTCATCGTTGCAGTGGCTTTAGTGCTGCTAGTCGGTGAATTTGGTTCGGTCTGGATAACGATCCCTGCGGCAGTGATTGTGAGTCGCGAGATTGTGATATCCGCCTTACGTGAATGGATGGCAGAAATTGGCCAACGCACCACTGTGTCAGTTAGTTATGTGGGTAAGGTTAAAACCTTTATCCAAATAATCGCAATTATTATTTTATTATCTCAGCCGTCTGATTGGACGCGGAGCTTAGTTATAATTGGTGCAATTTTCATGCATTTAGCAGCGATTTTGACACTTTGGTCCATGGTGGCTTATTTGAAAACGGCGTGGTCGGTGTTAACGGAAAAGTAACTTGTTGTTTTTGCGTAACTTTGGGCTTGACACAACAAGTGAAATCTTTAACAATGCACAGCGTTCTTAAAACGCGGGAATAGCTCAGTTGGTAGAGCACAACCTTGCCAAGGTTGGGGTCGCGAGTTCGAGTCTCGTTTCCCGCTCCAGAATTTTAGATTAAAGAGAATTAGTTAAGCTAGTTTGCCATAAAGTAGAAAAGTTCACTAAACTTGAACTAGTTTGCTTTTAAGCGCTGCGACGAGGGTTGAGCAACCCGGAGTTTACGTAAGTAAATGAGGATTGCGAGGGCCTGAAGTCAACAAAGCATAAAGGCAAACTGGAAAAAGTTTAGCTGGCTGGGTGGCAGAATGGCTATGCAGCGGCCTGCAAAGCCGCGAATGCCGGTTCGATTCCGGCCTCAGCCTCCAAATCTCTGATTAGAAATAATCAAAAACATTTCATAAAGAAAATTTAGTCGAAATAATTTTCTTTTAGGCGAGGCGACGATGGCCGAGCAACCCGGAGTTTACGTTAGTAAATGAGGATTGCGAGAGCCTGAAGTCAACAAAGCATAAATGAAAATTATGAAGAATAAAGCCCGGGTGGCGAAATAGGTAGACGCAAGGGACTTAAAATCCCTCGGAGGTTAAACTCCGTGCCGGTTCGATTCCGGCCCCGGGCACCATTAGATTTTGTATTCGCTTTCAGCGAATTTACAAAATCTTATGCCCTGCGTAGCTCGTAGAGCGAAGCATGGGCTTTTTCAGCACTAACCAAACTCAATTCAAACGAACACGCGAAGCATGATCCTGCGAAGCTCACACAGTGAGCGAAGAAGGACCGCATCAGAGCACACTTATCCATCTCATTCTTACAGCGAACAATCAATCCTCAGATTATCTCCATCCTTAAAAACAACCCCAAGTTAACCGCTATCAATTTCAATACATCAATTGCCTGAATGTATTAGCGAAGGTGGAAGGGGGGTAGGAAATCAATTCCAATCAAGCTGCCTGTATTTCACAGTCTTTGTTACAATTGCTGAGCTGTGGTTTTTGTAAA
>CAZCXZ010000075.1:12714-16557 GCA_964502705.1 Uncultured Candidatus Berkiella sp.
TAGGATTAAAACGAAAGCCATGGTTTTATGGTTTTTCAAACGAAAATCCTAAGTTAAAAGCCCTCTCATTTCGGATAGCTCTAATTACATTATTTTCTGTTCATACTTTGATTGCTATTTGGTATTCAACCAACGTCTATATGCAATTATTAGGAACTCATCTTTAGAGCGTTTACATTTGGATACACAGCCTCTATTCATAATTTAGAAGCTGTGCTAGGAAAAAATTATTAATTTGGCTCAGAATTATCAATTATAACAACTACAGGGTAAACCATTTGCCCAAGCTGATCAGGGTGAGTTGTATTGAAAACTTGCTCACCAACAGTATGACCAAATTGATTTAAGGTTTGTGTTGCATTAACAATACTAGCTGCCCCAATATAAGTTGTAACGCCAGTACCTATAGCAACATATACTATATTTCCACCACAAATATGTGAAAGTTCATTTGAATTTATAATATCCATATATCCTCAGAATATTTCAGGTTTATAAGTAGAGTTCAGAATAATGCCACATTTTTGTCTGGCAATTCTAATGGTTTGTGTAAAAGAAGAGAAAAATAGAGCACATTTGTCAATGTTATAACTCGAAAAGCACAAAAAAGATTGTTATTAGATAATGAATAATGTAAATCTAATTCTGCTTCATGCTTATAAGGAGATATCATATGCAAGGTAAGATTTCTGAGTGTTCTATCATTCCAACAGCGTTGCTTCCTTCTATTTGTGGAGGCACAAATGATAACCCTCCGCCGCCAACAACACCCACTGTTACGGTTGTAGGGGGTGGAAATGCAAATGTGGCTGGTGGGGCAGTTATTGGAGCATTCCCAATTACAACCAATACGACAGCAGGTACTTACGTAACTGCAAATACTGTTAATGGTGTAACGGGGATGGGAGCTTCGATCACGCATCGGTTTTAAATTAAATGGGATTGGAGATAATCTTGAAAGTTAATTGGATACTAAAATTCTTAATAATAGGGATTATACTCCACTCATCAATTGGTTATACAAAAACAAACCAGTCCCATGAACTTATCTATAAAGTAACCTATCTAGGTGGCACGCAATCAAATTGCTTTGATATTTCGGTTGGATTAAAAGGCAATCCAGATGGGAAAATTAGAATTAAATTTCCAGAATATGTAAATAATTTTGCGCTCAGCACGAAGAAAGGCAATATTTCATATAGTCTACTTGAGAATAAAGTTGTTCTAGCTTCACTAGAACCCAACGTGGACATGGAGGCTAGCTATCAAACATGTGTGTCTAATCCAGTTAGAGATAATGAACTCCCAATTATAGAGAGTAACTTTTTTCATTTTGCTGCAGAAAAACTATTTGCTGTTCCTGATGCGGATTTAGAAAAAATTTATAAGATTAAAATCCAATTCAATAATTTTCCAATAAATTTCTCAATTGTAACCAATCAAAATGTAAATAAAAGAGAATACGAACTCGAATCATCTGTCGAGCAACTTAGCCGTTCAATTATGGCAGGTGGGAATGTAGCAATTAAAACCATTTTCGTAAACGAGAGACCTATACATCTTTTGTTAAATGGAGAATGGACCATGTTTAATGTAAATGAGCTAACAGCTTTTTTACACAAAATTATTAGCCTTCAAAGAAATATTTTGGCAGATAATGATTTTCCTCATTTTGTATTGATTTTCTATGATAATAAATTACCAGAAGGTGAAGGCGGCGTGTTAGGTTCATTATATGGAAATGTTTTGAGCATGGCGATCACGGACGACAAGCCAAAGAATAAACCAATTGTATTTGGGCTAATTTCACACGAGCTATTTCATGCATGGTTAGGTAATAAAATTAGAATTACAAAACCACAAGGTGATAAACAATGGTTCTTTGAGGGTGTGAATGATTTCTATGGATGGCAGCTTGCACTTGAGACTGGGATGATTTCAACGCAAGATTATCTTGGCTATTATAACAAATTACTTAAAGAATATATGACATCACCTTTTAAGGAATCTAATAATCAAGAGCTTGCACAGGCATTTAAACTAAGAAATCCAGCAGGAAGGTTGGCCATGCTTAGAGGGCATATTTTGTTCATGGAAATCCTTAATAAATTAAATCAAAAAGGTCAATCTAGAACCCCAATAGACAGTGCTTTACGAGAAATACTTAAAAATGCTTCTGATGCTAATTTATCAACTATTTTTAGAAAGCATCTTGGTAAGGATATTTGGGATGAAACATCTGAAATGATTCAATCAGGAAAAGCAATCTCATTTTCTTCAACGTTATTCTCAAATAAAGCAAGTTTGCAAAACCAAAATATTGAAATTTCAGATTTAGGCTTTAACTTGAAGTCACTTGTAAAAGAAGGCAGGATTAAATCCTTAGTGAAAAACAGTCAAGCTTCAAAAATGGGCTTAAAAGAAAACACAAAAGTTATAGATTACGGGTTGGATTTAGCTAATTCTAAAAGCAAGGTATATATAACATTTGAAGATAAAGACAATCCAAAAACAATTAGCTTTAAACCTGAACAAGTACAGAAAAAGATCCCGCAGTATAGTGAGATTTGATTATTTAATTCTTACAAAATCTAACTCTGACCAGTATGGATGTGTCAGATCAAATTTGGTTTTTTACAACCTGAAGGGGTTTAAAGCTAGTAGTGCAATAATGCTCGTTTCACTCTTAAAAGGGCGTTTAACTTAGGCTTGTTTTTTTAAACAATTTAATCTTTCTTGGATTGCTCTCCTCAATCTCTCTGCTTCTTGATGCGAGCTTTCAAACCAATCTGTGGACCAGATCCTGTGTAAATTCCAACCTAATCCCTCCAGAATTTCTTGGCGAAGTCTGTCGCGATCTCTAGCTGACTTAGATGAATGATAAGTAGCACCATCACACTCAACGCCCATTATAAATCCATTTGGCCAGTCCGGATGTTTAACGCCAATGTCGATAAAATATCCAGCAACACCAACCTGTGGAATTGCTTCACAACCTATTGATTTAATTTGAGCTATAACAAATTCTTCAAAATCAGAATCAGGTTCTTTATAGGTAATTGTACCTGCATCAATCATATTCCCGTTTGAAGCAGAATATTCAAGCCATTTTTTAAACATCCATACGCCTGGGTTATTATTTTCTTCTGCTTTAATGTCCGATGCATTCATAGAGGTAAAAGTGACTAATTGACGTTTCGCTCTTGAAAAAAGAACGTTTAAGCGGCGTTTACCTGCTACACCATTTATTGGTCCAAACCGTTGCATTACATTTGCACCTGGTGTTTCTGGTCCATAGACGGTTCCAATGAAAATAACATCACGCTCATCGCCTTGGACATTCTCAAGATTTTTAATGAAGAATGATTCAAGACCATCGTTTTCTAATTTCCACTTTTCTATATAATTTTTTGCGTGTTCATCTTTGTTTACAGCATATTCAAATTCTTCTTCCAACAAATCTCTTTGCTTTTGGTTTATAACTACGACACCTAATGAACGATCAGGATTATCATTCATGAATTTTAAAATTGAATCGGTCATTACTTTTGCTTCAATGGAATTGGTACCAGAAGAATAAAGACCTTCCACTTTGGTTAATGAAACCCCTAGGTTTAAATCTTCATTAGGTGACGGAAAGACAATGAGATCATTGTTATAAATATGCTTATTAGAAAATGCAATTAAGGATGGATCGCGAGATCGGTAATGCCACCTTAACCTTCTTGAAGGACGGAAGGTGCCATTGGCCATTTCTAAAATTGACTCCTCTAAAACTCCATTACTATCATCACCATCATCGGTACCATTAAGCATCTTTAGGAAGAAATTTGATGGCGGTAG